>NZ_JBFABA010000006.1:0-247707 GCF_040640115.1 Micromonospora sp. NPDC023644
GGCGGCGTCGCCGTTGCTCCGGGCGCGCCGGTCGGGCCCGGCGACGGCACGTCGGCCGGGGTCGGCGCCGGGGCGGCCGGGGGCGCGGCGCGCGGCGGCTCCTCCGCGTCGTCGCCGCAGGCGGCGGTGAGGGCGGCGGCGATCACGAGGACCGCGACGGCGGGCAGGCTCCGGTTGGTCACCCCTGGCAGTCTGCCCAACCGGCTCCCGTCCCGGCAGTGGCCGGTCGGTCAGTGCCATTGTCCCATTTCTGCCACCCCGCCCCGGTCGGCCGGGTGGCGCGGCCGGCACCGGTACGATCCCGACCCGGTCGACGAGGGGAGCCGAGGATGACCGGGACGAACGGGATGACCGGGGTGACCGTACGGCCGGCGCGGGCCGGGGACCGCGCGGCGGTCGACGCGCTGCACGAACGCGAGTGGGGTGGGCCGTACGTCGTCGCCCACGACACCCGCCACGACCTGCGTACGCTGCCCACGCTGGTGGCGACCGACGGGGCCGGGGCGGTGGTCGGGGCGCTCGCCCACCACGACGACGCCGACGGGCTGGAGGTGGTCAGCGTGGTGGCCGCGACGCCCGGCGGCGGCGTCGGCACGGCCCTGCTGGCGGCGGCCGAGGAGGTGGCCCGGGCCGCTGGCCGGTCCCGGCTCTGGCTCGTCACCACGAACGACAACCTGCGGGCGCTGCGGTTCTACCAGCGGCGCGGCCTGCGGCTGGTGCGCGTGGACCGGGGCGCGGTGGACCGGGCGCGCCAGCTCAAGCCGAGCATCCCGGCAATCGGCGAGGACGGCATCGCGCTGCACGACGAACTGGTCCTGGAGCTGCGCCTCAGCGCGGACGAACCGGTCCCCGCCGGCCGTCCGGTGCACGGTCGGCAGGCCGCCGACCCACCCGCCGGCGCGGCCCGCGCCCCGTGGATCTCGCTGACCACCGACTATGGCCTCGCCGACGGATTCGTCGCCGCCTGCCACGGGGTGATCGCGCGGCTGGCGCCGCAGGCCCGGGTCGTCGACGTGACCCATCTCGTCCCGCCGGCCGACGTACGCCGGGGCGCGGCGGTGCTCGCGCAGGCCGTGCCGCACCTGCCGGAGGGGGTGCACGTGGCCGTCGTCGACCCGGGCGTGGGCACGACCCGCCGGGGTGTCGCGCTGGCCACCCCGCGCGGGCTGCTGGTGGGGCCGGACAACGGCCTGTTGGTGGAGGCCGCCGAGGCGCTGGGCGGGGTGCTCGCCGCCGTCGAGCTGACCGATCCGGCCTGGCTCGCGCCCGAGGTGTCCCGCACGTTCCACGGCCGCGACGTCTTCGCGCCGGTCGCCGCGCGGCTGGCGCTGGGCGCGCCGCTGGCCGGGATGGGCCCGGCGGTCGACCCGGGGTCCCTGGTCCGGCTGCCGGCGCCGGTGCTCCGCCGGGAGGCGGACGGCTTCACGGCCGAGGTGCTGACCGTCGACCACTTCGGCAACGTCCAGCTGGCCGCGCCGGCCGACCTGCTGGCGCCGCTGCCGGCCCGGGTCCGGGTGCGGCCGGGCAGCGGTCCGGAGCCCGGCCGGGAGGCCGTGCACGGACGTACCTTCGGCGACGCCGCGGCGGGCGGGCTGGTGGTGCACGCCGACTCCGCCGGCCGGGTCGCCGTGGCGGTCAACGGCGGCCGGGCGGCGGACCTGCTGGCGGTGGCTCCCGGCGACCTGCTGCGGATCGCGGCCGGCTGAGCGCCGGCCCCGGCCCGCGGAGCGCCGCGGTGGCCGGGACCGGGCCGGCGCTCCAGCTCGGCCGCCGGGGCCGGCCACCCGGGCCGCCGGGCCGGCCAGCCGGTCACCGGGCCGGACCGGAGGCGCCCGGCCGGCCCGGTGGGCGCACGGGGGCGGTGGTCAGCAGAGCGGCACCGTGCCGCCGTAGACCGCCGAGACGTACGCGTGGCTGACGTACTGGCCGCTGGCGAGGCGGTTCCACCGGTTGGTGGTCCGGTACGGGCCGACCACGGTCTGCCCGGTCACGTAGCACTCGATCGGCACGTTGGCGTACCGGGCGGCCAGGCCCCGCACCGCGTACCCCGTGCCGGCGCCGGCACGGACGTTGAGCGGACCGTCACCGACCACGCCGCGCGGGCCACTGCCGGTCCACAGGTACGCCACGTCCACCCAGGCGTTGGTGGTCAGCTGCAACCCGTCTGAGAAGGTCCCGTCGGCGAGGTCGACGCCGGCCGGGTTCAGCACCACCCGGCCGAACTGGTCCCGCCCGCCGTTGTAGCCGTACTGGTAGGCCGCCTGCGCCTGCGGCCGGCCCTGCGGGAGGTCCTTCCAGTTCTCCCGCACGGCGCTGAGGTTCCAGTAGTCGTCGCGGGTGTTCCACGGGCCGACGTCCCAGACCGGGGCGTACTCGCAGCGGCTGCCGGTGGTGGTGCAGACGCGGGCGGTGTAGTCGCCGGTGTTCGCCGGGGCCAGGCCGCGCCGGGAGGGCAGCGCGACGAAGTGGTCCCCCGCCACGATCGTGTGCCCGTTGGCGGTCACTTCGCCGACCAGCCCGATCCGGGTCGCGTACACCCGGTAGGTGAGGCCGGGCGTGGCGGCGGAGACGGCGGCGCCGGCGTCGGCGGTGAGCCGCACGGCGCGCACCTCGGCGGTGGCGCCGGACCGGCTCGCGGTGAGCACCACCCGGGTCTGCACGCGCGTGACCGGCCGGTCGAAGACCGCCCCGCCGGTGGCCTCGCGCCACTCGGTCCAGCCCGCCGCCCGCCAGCCCCGCACCTGGGCCTCGGCGGTGGCGCCGGCGGCGGCGCGGGCGTCGACGGTGGCGCGGACCCGGGTGGCGGGCCGGGCCAGGGTGCGCGGCGGCGCGAGGAAGATCCCCTCGGCGGCCACGCTGCGGGGCGCGCGGGCCGGCGCGGGGCGGGGGTCGGCCAGGCGGAGCCCGGCGCGGGTGTGCCGGACGTTGACGTCCTCGGCGTCGACGCGGGAGAGGTCGGTCGTCCACCGCTCGCCGTCGGCGGCGGCGAGCGCGGGGCTCGGGGAGGGTAGGAGGGCGAGGGCGAGGATCACGGTCAGGGCGGCGGTACGGGTGCGACGTTGGGGCAGAATCATGGGCATTCTCCTCAGAACTCCCTGATCCTCCCCTTGTCAGTAGATCGACAGGAACCTCCATACAAATAGCGACACATGCGAATTCGGCTCGGACGAGGAAGGATGGACGGGTGCCCGAAGGCGACACCGTCTGGAACACCGCCCGCGTGCTGCACCGCGCCCTGGCCGGCACCCGACTGACCGGCAGCGACTTCCGGGTGCCGCAGCTCGCCGCGACCGACCTCGCCGGCTGGACCGTGCGGGAGTCGGCCAGCCGGGGCAAGCACCTGCTGCTGCGCCTCAGCGCCCCACCCCACGCCGCGCCACCGCCCGACGCCCCGACCGGACCGGAGGGCGGCGCGGCCCCGGCGCCGGCCGGTGCAGTCTCGGCGCAGGACGGTGGCGCTGCCGGCGGCGCGGCCCCGGGAGACGACGGCGGGGCGCGCTGGACGCTGCACTCCCACCTGCGGATGGACGGCGCCTGGCGGGCGTACGGGCCGGGGGAACGGTGGACGGCCCGGCCGGCGCACCTGATCCGCGTCGTGCTGCGCAGCGCGCGGGCGGTCGCCGTCGGCTACCACCTGCACGAGCTGGCGCTGGTGCCGACCGCCGAGGAGGAGTCGCTCGTCGGGCACCTCGGCCCCGACCTGCTCGGCGCGGACTGGGACCCGGCGGAGGCGGTACGCCGGTTGGCCGCCCACCCGGACGCCACCATCTCCGAGGCGCTGCTGGACCAGCGCAACCTGGCCGGCGTCGGCAACCTCTACAAGTGCGAGGTGCTCTTCCTGCGCGGCGTCTCGCCGTGGACCCCGGTGCGCGCGGTGCCGGACCTCGCCGGCACCGTGGCCCTGGCGCAGAAGCTGCTCGCCGCCAACCGGGGCCGCTGGACGCAGAGCACCACCGGGTCGTTGCACCGGGGGCAGACCAGCTACGTCTACGGCCGGCGCGCCCAGCCCTGCCGTCGCTGTGGCACCGCGATCCGCAAGGAGGAACTGGGCGAGCGGGTCACCTACTGGTGCCCCGTCTGCCAGCCGGAACACCCCACCGGCTGACGCGGCCGGCCGGCGTGTCGGGCGGGACACTCCGGCGGGGCGGCGGCGAGTCGCATCCCCGCCACAGATACGGACGATTGGGTACTTCCTAACCCGCCGTCGAGGTCGCATGCTGCGGTTGACTCCTCACGCATCGTCAACGAAGCGCGACCGGGTCCGCCACGCCGCCGTGGCGGCCACCGCGCCCGGACACCGGGGAGAGCCATGGAGCTGTTCCGCAGACTCCGGATCCCGTGGGCGGAGCGGGCGACGGCCCGCGCCGGGGACGACGCCGCCGACGGGACCGGGCCGACGCCCGTCCCGGCGGCCCGGCGCGCGGCGGAGCCCGTCGTCGCGCCCGCCAGCCTCGACCCCGCCGCCGTCCCGCGCCACTTCGGTCCGGTGCCGAACCACGCCCGCAGCCCGCTGCCGGTCGTCGACGCCGACGGTCGCGTGGTGCCCGGCACCGGCATCCGCAAGTTCGTCGACGCGCTGCCCCGCCCCGGCGCGCCCGGCCGCACCGAGCTGGGCGCCCACCTGCCGGTGGCGGTGCCGGACACCGTCAGCTACCCGGGCTGCGACTACTACGAGATCGGCCTGGAGCAGTACGCGCAGCGGCTGCACCGGGACCTGCCGGCGACCCGGCTGCGCGGCTACCGGCAGCTCAACCTCGGCACGGACACGCACGGGCACAACACGGTCGTGCCGGCGGGGCGTCCCTGGCACCTCGGCCCGCTCGTCCTGGCCCGGCGCGGCCGGCCGGTCCGGGTCAAGTTCATCAACCAGCTCCCCACCGGCCGCTCCGGAGAGCTCTTCCTGCCGGTCGACGACAGCGTCGACGGCGCCGGGGCCGGCCCGCTCGACGGTCCCGCACCCTATCCGCAGAACCGGGCGGTGCTGCGGCTGGCGGGCGCGCACGCCGGCTGGACCAGCGCCGGCAACCCCTGGCAGTGGGTGACCCCGGCCGGCGAGATCACCCCGTACCCGACGGGGCCCGGCCTCGCCCACGTGCCCGACATGCCGCCGCCCGGCGCGGGCGCGACGACGCTCTACTACCCGAACGAGCAGAGCGGGCGGCTGTGCTGGTTCCACGACAACACCATCGGCCTGTCCCGGCTCACCGTCTACTCCGGGCAACTCGCGCTCTACCTGCTCACCGACCCGGCCGAGGAACGGCTCGTCGCCGACGAGGTGCTCCCCGCCGACCAACTACCCCTGGTGATCGAGGACAAGACCTTCGTGCCGGAGGACACCCAGCTCGCCGGGGAGGACCCGACGTGGGACCGGGACCGCTGGGGCTCCCGGGGAAGCCTCTGGCACCCGCACGTCTACCAGCCCCGGCAGAACCCGCACCGGGCCGACGGGACGAACCCGACCGGCCGGTGGGACTACGGCCCGTGGTCGCGTACGGGCGACGACGCCGGGGAGCGGGAGCACGGCGGCGTGCCCCACCGGGCGGGGCCGGTGCCGAACCCGCACCACGACCCCGTCGCGGCACCCGACGAGCCGCCGCTCGCGCCCGGCGTCCCGCACCCCTCGGCGGTGCCGGACGCGTTCGGCGACACCATGCTCGTCAACGGGATCGCGTACCCGTACCTGGAGGTCGAGCCGAGGACGTACCGGTTCCGGATTCTCAACGCCTGCCTGGACCGCGGCCTGAACCTCCAGCTCTACCGGGCCCGCGCCGACGGCCCGATGTGGGATCCGGACGGCGCGCTGGCCGACCCCGACGCCGGCGAGGTGCCGATGGTGGAGGCGGTCCGCGCGCCGGACCGGCCGGCCGGCTGGCCGACGGACGGGCGGGACGGCGGGGTCCCGGACCCGCGCGCCGCCGGCCCGGAACTCGTCCAGATCGGCAACGAGTGCGGCCTGCTCCCCGCGCCGGTGGTGGTGCCGAACCAGCCGGTCGGCTACCGGTACGACCGGCGCGACCCGACCGTGCTCAACGTCGACGCGCACGCGCTGCTGCTCGCCCCGGGGGAGGTCGCCGACGTGCTGGTGGACTTCTCCGCCGTCCCGCCCGGCGGCACGCTGATCCTCTACAACGACTGCCCGGCGCCGCTGCCCGGCTTCGACCCGCGCGCCGACCACCACACCGGCGCCCCGGACCGCAGCGCCGAGGGCGGGGCGCCGCCGACCCGCCCCGGGTACGGGCCGAACACCCGCACCCTGCTCCAGTTCCGGGTCGCCGGCACCCCGGCGCCGCCGTACGACCTGGCCCGGCTGCGCGAGCGCCTGCCCGGCGCGTACGCGGCCAGCCAACGCCCGCCGATCGTGCCGCAGCCGGCGTACGACGCGGCGTTCGGCACCCGCACCGCGCGCGACACGGTGGTCCCGGTGCACGCCGCGACGGTCAGCTTCCTCCCGGCCGGCGCCGCCGCCCCGGTGCACCTGCCGATCGAGGTCAGGGCGGTGCAGCAGGTCTTCGAACCGGAGCACGGCCGGCTCGTCGGCCGGCTCGGCGTCGGCCACCCGCACGCCGGGCCGCTCTCCCCCACCGTCCTGCCGCTCGGGCCGACCGACCCGGCCACCGAGGTGCTGCACGTCACGGACCCGGCCGTCGCGGTGGGCGGCCCCGCGGACGGCACCCAGCTCTGGCGGATCCGCGGCAACAGCCGGCAGACCCAGCCGGTGCGGTTCACCGGCTGCGACGTGCAGCTGGTCAACCGGGTCGGCTGGGACGGCGCCACCCGAGCGCCGCACCCCGCGGAGCGGGGCTGGAAACAGGTCGTCCGGGTCGACCCGCGCGAGGACGTGATCGTCGCGATCCGGCCGGTCGCGCCGCCCCTGCCGTTCAAGATCGGCGACAGCGTACGGCTGCTCGACCCGCTCCGGCCGGCCGGCGCCCGGACCGGCTCGACCCCGGTCAGCCCGATGGACGGCCGGCCCGCGGTGGTGGTGAACCAGCTCGTCAACCTCGGTTGGGAATACCAGTGGCACAGCCAGCTCGGCGGCCACCGGGACCAGGGCATGACCCGGCCGCTGGTGCTGCGGGTGTCGCCCCGGGCGCCGACCGGGCTGACCGCGACGCCCGCCCCCGGCTCGGCCACCGCGCTGCCGGCGATCGCGCTGACCTGGACGGGCAACGGCAGTCGCCCACCGGCCACCAGCCACCTGCTCCAGCGGGCCACCGACGCCGCCTTCACGCAGGGGCTCACGGCGATCACCGTGGCGGCCACGGCGACCCGCCACACCGACGCCACCGTCACCCCCGGGGTGACCTACCACTACCGGATCCGGGCGGAGAACGCGGTGAGCTGCTCCACGTGGTCGAACAGCGTGCCGGCCTCGGTGCAGCTCACCGCGCCGACGGGGCTGACCGCGGCGATCCCGCCGGCCGCGCCGCTGCGGATCGCGCTGCGCTGGGCCAACCGCTCCTTCGCCACCGGGATCGACGTGCAGCGGGCCACCAACCCGACGTTCAGCAGCGGACCGGGCACCACCGCGATCGGGGTCGGCGACAACCACCTCGACGCCGCCATCGCCCCGGACACCACCTACTACTACCGGGTGCGGACCACCTATCTCGGCGCCGCGTCGGCCTGGTCGACGGTGGCCCGGGCGACCACCCCGCCGGCGCCGGGCCCGCCCACCGGGGTGACCGCCACGGCGACGGCGTCCGGGCCGGACACGGCGACGGTGATCCTCGCCTGGGCGGCGAACACCCCGGCCGCGCCGGGCGCGGGGTTCGTCGTGCAGCGGGCGCTGGACCCGGCGTTCAGCCGGGCAGTGGCGGCCTTCACCGTCACCGGGCGGGGCTTCACCAACACCGGCCTGGCGCGCGGCGTCACCTACCACTACCGGATCCGGTCGTTCAACGTCGTCGGCAGCTCCCCGTTCACCGGCCCGGTCCCGGTGACCACGCCCCCGTGACCGGCCCGCGTGGCCGCGCGGCCCGCGCCGATCATGCAGTTGTGGTGGGGTGCGAAACGCCCGAACGGGTGCCGAGCCGGCACCACAACTGCATGATCGACCGGGATCGTGCGGCGGGGCGCGTCAGGGCGTGCGCAGTGGGGCGCCGACGCCGCGCAGCTCGGTCAGCGCCGAGGCGACGCCGTGCAGCAGGTCGGTCGCCTCGGTGAGCCGGGAGGCGGCCGGGTGCGCGGCGTCGGGGTGGGCGTCCCCGGCCACGTAGCCGGCGGCGGCCACGACCAGCCGCTCGTACGCGGTGACGCCCTGCTCCAGCTGTGCGGTCAGGGCCCGGTGCGCCTCGGCCAGCGGCGGCCGGGCCTCGGCCGGGGCGAGCCGCAGCGTGCGCTCGACGCTGGCCACCCGGTCGGCGAGGTCCCGCAGCGACCGGTCGGCCTCGGCGGCCTCCAGCACGGCCGGCGACGCCAGCCCCGTCAGCCGGCCGGTCATCCCGGCGAGGGTCAGGGCGGCCCGGTCCAGCCGGGCCCAGGGCTCGGCGGCACTGGTGCCGCGCAGCGCCACCCGGGAGCGCACCCGGCGGACCTCGGCCAGCACGCCGGGGCCGACGGGGAGCCGCTCGACGGCGGCGACCAGCCGGGCGCGGGACCGCGCGGCGGCCTCGGCCGGGTCGAGCGCCGGCGGTGCCGGCTGGGCGGCCAGCGCCCGCAGGTCGACCCAGCGCCAGGCGGCGAGCACCAACGCGCCGCCCGCCCCGGCCGCCCAGGCCGCGTCGGGCAACCCCAGCCCGGCGTACGGGGTCAGCACGGCGGCGGCACCGCCCAGGCCACCAGCCGTGACGCTCCACCGGCGTGCGGACCGCCGCAACCGGCTCAGGCTGCGGAAGTACCGCGTGCGCTCGTCTGCCACCTCTGCCTCCTCGACCCGGCCGCTCAGCCGGCGGCGGTGGTGTCCCCGGTGCCGCGCTCGCGGCCCATGCTGGCGCGGATCTCGTCCAGCCGGGCGGCGGCCGCCGGGTCGGCGGCCGGCGCGGCGGGCTGGGCCTGCTGCGCGGCCGGTCGTTCCTCCCTGCCGCCGAGCTGCTCGCCGGCCATGCTCGACCGGATCTGCTCCAGGCGGGAGGAGCCGGCCGAGTCGAGGGTCGCCTTCTGGATCTCCAGCATGCGGCCCTCGACGGAGTTGCCGGCCAGCTCGGCGCGGCCCATCGCCGTGGCGTACCGCTGCTCGATGCGGTCGCGCACCTCGTCGAGCGAGGGCGTGTTGGCGGGGGCGGTCAGGGCCGACATCGACTCCAGCGAGCGGGCCACGCTCTCCTGCATCTTGGCCTGCTCCAGCTGGCTGAGCAGCTTGGTGCGCTCGGCGAGCTTCTGCTGGAGGATCATCGAGTTGTTCTCGACCGCCCGGCGGGCCTGGGCGGCGGCGGCGAGCGCCTGGTCGTGCAGGGTCTTGAGGTCCTCCGTGGCCTGCTCGGCCGAGACCAGCTGGGTGGCGAGGGTCTGCGCGGACTGCTCGTAGCGGCCGGCCTCGGCCTCGTCGCCCCCGGCGCGGGCCTTGTCGGCGAGGACCAGTGCCTGGCGGACGTTGGCCTGCAACCGCTCGACCTCGGACATCTGCCGGGACAGCTTCATCTCCAGCTGCCGCTGGTTGCCGATCACGGCGGCGGCCTGCTGGACCAGCGCCTGGTGCTGGCGCTGGGCCTCCTCGATGGCCTGCTGGATCTGCACCTTCGGATCGGCGTGCTCGTCGATCCTGGCGCCGAAGAGCGCCATCAGGTACTTCCACCCCTTGACGAACGGGTTCGCCATCTTTGCGTTGTCCCCTCAGTAGCGTCGCTCCGCCTCGACCGCGCCAGGTGCTCCCGGCCGGCTCCGGCGCGGCAGTGGCTCCATCGTCCCAGCCGGACGCCACCCGGGCATCCGTACCGGCGAGCGAAGCGAGCGCCGACGCCGTCCGCGATCAAGGGTACGCGGCGCCGTCGAGGCCGACCACGTGGCGAGAAAGGGGGTGGCTCAGGCGGCGCAGACCACGTCGCGCTCGCTGCCCCGGACCCGGGAGCTGCGCAGGGTGGCCTTGAGCGGGGAGTCCTGGCGGACCTGGACGGCGACCGTGCCGTCCGAGCTGACCTGGTGGACGCCCCGACCGGTGCTCCTGCGCACGGCGACGGGCGCGGCCGGCTCGTCCTGCACCGGCACCAGCACGCCGGGCATCTGCTCGGCGAGGGCGACGGTGTCGCTGACCTCGCGCAGCAGCTCGGACAGGCGCGCACCGAGGGCGTCGCAGATCGCCGCCAGCAGCTCGCTGGAGGGCTCCTTCTGGCCACGCTCGATCTCGGAGAGGTAGCCGAGGCTGACGTTGGCGGCGGAGGAGACCTCGCGCAGGGTGCGGTGCTGCCCCTGCCGGCGCGCCCGCAGTGCGTCACCGATCACGCGGCGTAGCAGGACCATTCGCACCTCCCCCTGAGGGACACCACTCGTCCACGCGGCCCGTCCGGCGTGTCGAGCCGGACCGGTCGCCGGAGCCTTCCCGCAACCGTACCCGTTACGGGCCCCCACGACATCCCACCCCGCCCCTCGGATCGCGGCAGAACGGTCACCGGCGCCCCGCGCCAGCCGCCTCGGCCCGCCCGCCGTCGGCCTCCGCCGCGTCGGTGTCGCGGATCCGCGCGGCGAGCAGCCGCAGCGCCTCGACGACCGCGGCGGAGCGGATGTGGTCGCGTCCGCCGTCCAGGTCGAGCTGCCGGACGTCGGTGCCGGACGGCCCGGCCACCGCGACGTAGACCAGCCCGACCGGCTTGCCGTCCTGCGGTTCCGGGCCGGCCACCCCGGTGGTGGCCAGGCCCCAGTCGGCGCCGCACTGGCGCCGCCCGCCCTCGGCGAGGGCCACCGCCACGTCCGGGTCGACCGGCCCCCGGTCGGCCAGCAGGTCCTCCGACACGCCGGCGAGCCGCGCCTTGAGCTCGGTGGCGTAGACCACCAGTCCGCCCCGGAAGACCCCGCTCACCCCGGCGATCTCCACGATCGAGGCGGCCAGCAGGCCGCCGGTGAGCGACTCGACGGTGGCCAGGGTCTGGTGCCGCTCCGAGAGGCTGTGCACCACCCCGGCCGCCGGACTCCCGACCGGCCGTGCTCCGTCTGCGTCGATGTCCATGTCCCGGATCCTTTCCCCGCCCCGCCTGCCCTACTCATCCTCCCCCGACCGGCGGGGGGCGCGGGCGGGCACCCCCGGCGGCCCGCCCGCCTTCGCCGCGACGGCACCGGCGTCGGGACCGCGACGTCACCGGCCGCAGCACCGCATCGGCGTCGGCGTCGGGAGCGCGACGGGACCGGACCGGGACGGGACGGGACGGGACGGGACGGGACGGGACGGGACGGGCGCGGGTCAGGCGGTGGGGCGACGGATCCGGAGGGCCTGGGCGACGTAGTCGAAGCCGGTGAGCACCGTCACGCCGACCGCGGCGCCCATGATCCACGGGCCGACGGCGGCGAGCGCGGCCGGCATCGGCCACAGGTACCACGTGATGGCCAGGATCTGGAGCGCAGTCTTGATCTTGCCGCCCCGGCTGGCCGCGATCACGCCGTGCCGGATTACCCAGAAGCGCAGCGCGGTGATGCCCAGCTCGCGGACGAGGATCACGGCGGTCACCCACCAGGGCAGCTGGTCGTACCAGGAGAGCAGCAGCAGCGCGGCCCCGGTGAGCGCCTTGTCCGCGATCGGGTCGGCGACCTTGCCCACCGAGGTGACCAGGGCGAACCGGCGGGCGATCCAGCCGTCCACTAGGTCGGTCGCGGAGGCGACGGCGAAGACCAGGCAGGCGACCATCCGCCAGCCGGCGTGCGTCATCGCGGAGATGACCACGGACGCCGCGAAGACCGGCACCAGGGCCAGCCGCAGCGCGGTGAGCGCGTTGGCCGCGTTCAGCACGGGCACCCGGGCCACCACCGGCGCGGGCGTCGAGTCCGTCGCCCCGGTCACCGTCGCACCCCGCTCCGGCCCTCGCGGCGCACCTGGCACCCCACCACGTGGCTCCCCCGCTCCGTCCGGGCCCGCCGTCACCGTGTTGCGCCGGGCGCAGCCGAGATCATCTCATCCGGGACCGCGACGAGGTCCACCCCTTCGGTGCCCGTGACCGTGGCCCGCACCAGGTCGCCCGGGCGCAGCGCGGCCAGGTCCACCCCGGCGCCGGACGGGGCGACGAGGGTGGTCGAGCCGTCGACCTCGGGGGCCTGGTGGGCCGCCCGCCCCTCGACCACGCCGTCGTCGACCGAGTCGACGAGCACCTCGACCGTCGAGCCCAGGCGTTCCTCGGCGCGCTGCGAGCAGAGCTCGTCGGCGAGCGCGCTGAGCCTGTCGTAGCGGCGCTTGACCGTGGCGGCGGAGACCTTGCCGGGCAGCCCGGCGGCCTCGGTGCCGTCCTCGTCGCTGTAGTCGAACACCCCGATCGCGTCGAGCCGGGCCTCGGTCAGGAACCGGACCAGCTCCTGGTAGTCGGCACGGGTCTCGCCGGGGAAGCCGACGATGAAGTTGCTCCGCGCGCCCGCGTCGGGGGCCAGCGCGCGGGCGCTCGTCAGCAGCTCCAGGAACCGGTCGGTGGAGCCGAAGCGGCGCATCCGGCGCAGCACCGGCTCGCTCGAGTGCTGGAACGACAGGTCGAAGTAGGGCGCCACGCCGGGCGTGGTGGCGATCGCCTCGACCAGGCCGGGTCGGGTCTCGGCCGGCTGGAGGTAGCTCGCCCGCACCCGGACGATGCCGTCGATCGCGGCGAGCTGGGGCAGCAGCTTCTCCAGCGCCCGGGGGTCGCCCAGGTCCTTGCCGTACGAGGTGGAGTTCTCGCTGACCAGCACCAGCTCGCGTACGCCGGTCCGGGCCAGCCATTCCGCCTCGGCGAGCAGCTCGTCGGGCGTACGGGAGACGAAGGCGCCGCGGAAGGCGGGGATGGCGCAGAACGCGCAGCGCCGGTCGCAGCCGCTGGCCAGCTTGAGCGAGGCGACCGGGCCGGTGTCGAGCCGGTGGCGCAGCACCTGGCGCAGGTGGGCGGGGGTGTGCTCGTCGGTCTCCGTGACGCCCCGGACCGGGGTGCCGTGGCCGGGCAGCGACACCCCGCTGTCCCGCCGGGAGACCGGGGTCAGCGGGAGCAGCTCACGCCGGTCGCGCGGGGTGTGCGCGCCGATCCGCTCGCCGGCGACCACCGCGTCCAGCCGGGCGGCGATGTCCGGGTAGTCGTCGAAGCTCAGCACCGCCTGCGCCTCGGGGAGGCTGTCGGCCAGCTCGCGGCCGTACCGCTCGGCCATGCAGCCCGCGGCGACCACCTTGGCACCGGTGTCGGCGGCGGCCAGCAGGGTCTGGATGGAGTCCTGCTTCGCCTTTTCCACGAAGCCGCAGGTGTTGACGACCACCACGTCGGCGCCCTCGCCGTCGGTGGTGACCTGCCAGCCGTCGGCGTGCAGCCGGGCGGCCAGCTCCTCCGAGTCGACCTCGTTGCGGGCACAGCCCAGGGTCAGCAGGGCGACCCGGCGGCCGTCGGTGGCCGACGGCTCCAGGTCGTGGCGCGGCGACGGCGGCGCCAGACGCGCCGCGCTGGAGTCGGAGGAAGGGGAGGTGGCAGACACCATCCGAGGGTACCGGGCGGGCGGGGGGCGGCCGTCAACGGCGGGCCGCCCGCATCGCCCCGCCGCACACTCCCCGCCGGCCCGGCCGGCTCAGACCACCGCCGCGCCGACGCCGACCAGCCAGTCGAGCAGGAAGACCTCCGTGCCGGCCAGGCCGGTCGAGCAGAAGACCGAGACCTGGTCCGCGCCGGTCCGGCCGGGGACGGCGCCGGCCAGCACCGCCCCCAGGTCGCGCAACCGTCCGGCGTACGCGGGCAGCGTCGCCAGCATCGGCGGGTCGTACGCGGCGGCCTGCGCTGGCGAGTCGGTGACCAGCAGGTCGGCGGCGTCCAGCAGGTCGGTGCCGAACTCGTGCCGGTCGACCTGCTTGAAGCCGACCGCGTTGACGTGGGTGCCGGGAGCCAGGTCGGCGGCGTCGAGCACGGGGGTGACGGCGGTGGTGGCGAGCACCACGACGTCGCGGTCCCGGACGGCCGCCCGCGCCGAGGCCACGGCCCGCGCCGGCACGCCCAGCTCGGCGCGGACCCGGGCGGCGAACGCCTCCCGCCGGGCGGCGGAGCGGCTGTGCACGGTGACCTCGCGCAGCCGACGGACGGTAGCGGCGGCCCAGACCTGGGTCCACGCCTGCCCGCCCGAGCCGATCACGCCCAGCGTGGCGGCGTCCGGCCGGGCCAGGGCGTCCACGGCGACCCCGCCGAGCCCGCCGGTACGCCGGGAGCCCAGCTCCGCCCCGACCGCCACCGCCCGGACGGCCCCGGTAAGCCCGTCGTGCAGCACGACCACCTGCTCGCCCTCCGGATGCCCGAACGTGTCGTACGAGCGGAAGCCGTACCACTCGTCGGTGAGGTGGCCGGCGGTGAGCACCATCCTTCCCCCGCCCAGCGGCGCGGCGGCCCGGGGCGGGGCCACCAGGCGGCCGGCGTACGCGGCGAGCAGGGCGTCCCGCATCGCGGCCACCGTGGTGGGGGCGTCCAGCGCGGCGGCGACCTCGGCATCGGAGAAGAGCAGCGGCATGGACCCGATACTGCAAGTTGAAGCAAGGTTCACGTCAACCGGTGGTGGTCCGACTCACCCCGGGCGCCGTCCGGCCGGTGCTAACGTCGGTCGTGGCGGCCCGCGGGCCGCCCCGGACGAGTGGTGGGCGTACCCGGTCAGGCCAAGACGCCCCGTGTGTGTACCGAGCCCACTCGTCCCGGCCCGACGGTCCGGGCAGCAACGCAGAGGTGATCCGCCATGGCCTGGATCGTGTTGGTGATCTCCGGACTTCTCGAGACCGCGTGGGCGGTCGCCCTCGACCGCAGCGCCGGCTTCACCCGGCTCGTCCCGTCGCTGGTCTTCGGGGTGACCCTGGTGCTCAGCATGGCCGGCCTGGCGTACGCGCTGCGCGAGATCCCGGTCGGCACCGGCTACGCCGTCTGGGTCGGCATCGGCATGGTCGGCACCGCCCTGGTCGGCATGCTGGCGCTGGGCGAGCCGGCCAGCCTGCCCCGGATCGCCTGCCTGCTGCTGGTGGTCGCCGGCGTCGTCGGCCTGAAGGTCCTGCACTGACCGGCGTCGCGCCGGGCGAGGCGTGACGAACCACCACAGTGGGTAGAGCTGTGCCTGGCACCGGAAAGGCTCTCACCCACGGAGGCAGACATGGCCAACATGCACTCGACCGCCCGCCCGCGCACCAACGCCGCCCGCATCTGCACGATCCTGGGCTTCGTCTTCGCGGTCCTCGCGCTCCTGCTCAACCCACTCATCTTCGGCGTGATCGGGCTGGTCCTGGGCATCGTCGGCGCCGTGCTGGGCGACAAGCCGCTCGGCTGGTACGCCGCGGCCGCCAACGTGGTCGCCATCGTCCTCAGCCTGTTGATCGTCAACGCGATCGTCAACTGACCCCCCGCCGCTCCCCCAGCGGAGAACGGGCCCGCCGGCGAGCCGGCGGGCCCGTCGCGTGCGCGGCGCCTTTCCGCCAGCGGGCCTCGGCGGGGCTGGTCGTCGCCTTCCCGCCACCGGCGCTGGCGGGGCTGGTCGTCGCCTTCCCGCCACCGGCGCCGGCGGGCCTAGTCCTCGCCGCCGCGCAGGCCGGCCAGGACCTCCTCCAGCTCGTCCGGCTTGACCAGCACGTCGCGGGCCTTGGAGCCCTCCGACGGGCCGACCACGCCCCGGGTCTCCATGAGGTCCATCAACCGGCCCGCCTTGGCGAAGCCGACCCGCAGCTTGCGCTGGAGCATCGAGGTCGAACCGAACTGCGAGGTGACCACCAGCTCGACCGCCTGCACCAGCAGGTCGAGGTCGTCGCCGATCTCCTCGTCGACCTTCTTCTTGTTGTCCTGCGCCGGGGCCAGCACGTCCGGGCGGAACTCCGGCTCGCGCTGGTCCTTGCAGAACTTCACCACGTCGGCGATCTCGCGCTCGGTCACCCAGGCGCCCTGGATCCGGATCGGCTTCGAGGCGCCCATCGGCAGGAACAGGCCGTCGCCCCGGCCGAGCAGCTTCTCCGCGCCCGGCTGGTCGAGGATGACCCGGGAATCGGCCAGCGAGGAGGTGGCGAACGCCAGCCGGGACGGCACGTTCGCCTTGATCAGGCCGGTGACCACGTCGACCGACGGGCGCTGGGTGGCCAGCACCAGGTGGATGCCGGCCGCGCGGGCGAGCTGGGTGATCCGGACGACCGAGTCCTCCACGTCGCGCGGGGCGACCATCATCAGGTCGGCCAGCTCGTCCACGATCACCAGCAGGTACGGGTACGGGCGCATCTCCCGCTCGCTGCCCGGCGGCGCCTTGATCTCGCCGTTGCGCACCTTGCGGTTGAAGTCGTCGATGTGCCGGACCCCGTTGGCGGCGAGGTCGTCGTAGCGCATGTCCATCTCGCGGACGACCCACTCCAGCGAGTCGGCCGCCTTCTTGGCGTTCGTCACGATCGGGGTGACCAGGTGCGGGATGCCCTCGTAGCCGGTCATCTCGACCCGCTTCGGGTCGATCAGCAGCAGCCGCACCTCGTCCGGGGTGGCCCGGGTCAGGATGGACACCAGCAGCGAGTTCAGGCAGGACGACTTACCCGCGCCGGTCGCGCCGGCGATCAGGATGTGCGGCATCTTGGCGAGGTTGGCCACCACGTAGCCGCCCTCGATGTCCTTGCCGAGCGCCACCACCATCGGGTGGTGGTCGCTGGTGGCCGCCCGCGACCGCAGCACGTCGCCGAGCGCCACGTTCTCCGGATCGGTGTTCGGGATCTCCACCCCGACCGCGCTCTTGCCCGGGATCGGGCTGAGGATCCGCACGTCGGGCGACTTCACCGCGTACGCGATGTTGCGGGAGAGCTGGGTGATCCGCTCGACCTTGACGCCCGGGCCCAGCTCCACCTCGTAGCGGGTGACGGTCGGCCCGCGGGTGAAGCCGGTGACGGCGGCGTCCACGCCGAACTGCTCGAAGACGCCGGTGAGCGCGACGATCACCTCGTCGTTGGCCTTGCTCCGGGACTTCGGGGCCGCGCCGCTGCCGAGCATGTTCGCCGGCGGCAGCGTGTAGTCGCCCGCGAGCCCGGTCAGCGCGAGCTGCTCGGCCCGGGTCGGGGCGGGCGAGTGCTCCGGCGGCTCGGCCGGCTTGCGGCTGGCCGGGACCCTGCCCGGGGGCTTGCGGGGCAGCACCAGGGTGTCCTGGAGGTCCACCCCGTCGAGGCCCTCGTCGAACTCCTCCGGGTCGAGCGGCGGCGGGGCCGCCCGCTTCGTCGCGCGCTTGCGGGGAGCGGGTTTGGCGGGCGCCTCGTCCGTCTCCTCCCCGACCGGCGGGGCGATCCGGGTGCCGAACAGCAGGCCGAGCCGCTCCGGGACCTTGTTGATCGGGGTCGCGGTGACCACCAGCAGGCCGAAGACCAGCAGCAGGATCAGCAGCGGCACCGCCACCCAGGCGGTGACCGCGCGCTCCATCAGGCTGCCGACGCCGGCGCCGACCAGGCCGCCGGCGAAGTCGCGCTGGCCCGCGTCGGCCGGGTCCTGCCCGATGTGCAGCATCGCGGCGGTGGCGACCAGCATCGAGGTCCAGCCGACCAGGCCCCGGCCGCGGTGCTCGGGATCGACGGGCTCGCGCATCAGCCGCCAGGCGCCGATCATCAGCAGCACCGGCACCACGACCGAGATCGCCCCGAGGAAGAGCCGGAAGGTGTCGGCCAGCCGCGCGCCGACCGGGCCGGCGCCGGAGAACCAGACGGCCACCGCGCTGAGCAGGGCGAGGCCGAAGACCAGCAGGCCCGCGCCGTCGCGGCGCTGCTCCGGGTCGAGGCCCCGGGCGGAGCCGGCCTGCCGGAACGCCCAGCCGAGGCCGTGCGCCAGCCCCATCCACAGCGCGCGGGCGGCCTGCCCGACGACCAGCCCCGGACCCGGCCGGGCCGCCGGCCGCCGCCGGGGCGCCGCGCGGCCGGTCTTCTTCGCCGGCTGACGGGCACGACTGTTCGTGGTGCCACGCGGCGACGCGCCGCGTCGCCGGCTCGCCTGAGAGGTACGGCCCGCCATAGCATCAACCTAATGGCGTGACCCGGCAGATCGCCGCCTTTCCGGGTCGTGTCCGCGTGTCGCAGCGCGGGCCCCGCCGCGTCGCGTGATATCTGCCTCAGAAGGGATGCCCCCATGGCGTCGCCGGGAATCGAGGACGGTCGGGACGGCCCCCTGTCCGGGCACCCGGGGGCGCTGGAACCGCTGACCGGCGAGCTGATCGCCGCCGTGCTGCGCAGCCGGGGCTACCGCGTCGGGGCCGACGCCGACGGCGACCTGGTCGGCCGCTGGGACGACAGCCTGATCTGGTTCCTGCGCCCCGGCACCGCCGGGGAGGTGCTCCAGGTCCGCACGCTGACCGCGCCGACGTTCCCGATCGAGTACGTGCCGGCGCTGCACGCCTTCTGCAACGCCTGGAACCACGACCGGCTCTGGCCCAAGGCGTTCGTGCACGTCGAGGACGACGGGCGGGCCCGGGTCTGCGGCGAGGTCATCACCGACCTGGAACGCGGCGTCACCGCGCACCAGCTCGACCAGCTGCTCGACTGCGGCATCGCCACCGGCTGCCAGCTCGCCACCGAGGTGGCCCGGCTGCCCGGCGGGGTGGTGGCGTGACGGGCCGCGGCGGGGACCTGGCCGGTCGCGGCCTCGACCCGTTCGGGCTGCCCGGCTGGTGGAGCGGGCTGCGGCGCGGGGGCCGGGCGCCGGACCCCGCGCTGGCCGGGGCGCTCGCCGACGCCCGGGACACCCCCGACGGCGAGGCCCGCAGCAGCGAGCTGGAACGGATCGCCGCGCACGCCGACGCCACGGGCGACGACCGGACCGCGCTGGCGGCCCGGTTCGCGCTGATCGAGGCGTACCTCCTGCACGGGGAGCGGTGGCGGCTGGTCGAGCCGGTGCGCCGCTGCCTCGCCGCCGCGGACCGCCGCCCCGACCTGCTGGCGGGAGACGAGGCCGAGCTGCTGCGGCGCTACCTGCGGCACGCGGTCGAGGCCCTGCTCGGCTCGCCGCGGGTCGGGCTGGACCAGGCGCGCGCCATGCTGGACGACCTCGCCACGCGCGCCGCCGACGACCCGGCGGCGGTCGCCGAGCTGCGCTGCCGCATCGCCGACCATCTCGGCGACGAGCCGACGGCCCGCCGGTGGTACGACAAGTGGTCGACGGCCGACCCGGGGCCGGTCGGCGGCTGCCCGGACTGCGCGTCGGCCCGCCGGGCGGAACTGCTCGCCGGGTGGGGCGACCATCCGGCCGCGCTGGCCGCCCTCGGGGACGCCCCGCACGGCGCCGTCGACTGCACCGAGCAGCCGGAGCGGACGCTGGCCGCCGGGCTGCTGTCCTGGCTGCGGGCCGGCCAACCGGAGCGGGCGGCCGAGGCGCACGTCCGGGCGTACCGGCGGCACCGGCGGGAGCGGGCCGCCTTCGGGTTGCTCGCCGCGCACCTGCGGTGGTGCGCGCTGGCCGGGCACCCCGCCCGGGGCCTCGACGTCCTCGCCGAGCAGCTGCCCCGGCTGGACCGGCCGCACGACGACCTGTCCGCGATGGAGTTCGCCGCCGCCGGGGCGCTGGTCTGCGCCCTGGCCGTGGAGGCGGGGCTCGGCGGGCGGACGGTGCACCGCCCGGCGTGCGGGGTGCGCCCGGCCGCCGAGCTCGACGTGGCCACGCTCGGCGCCACCCTGCTCGGGGTGGCCACTGCCCTGGCCGGCAGCTTCGACGCCCGCAACGGCACCGGCCACCAGTCCGGCCGGATCGCGTCCTGGCTGGCCGAGCGGCCGGCCGCCGCACCGGTGCCCCTGCCGCCCGACGAGGCCGGCGACGACGCCGACGACCCGCCCGACGAGGAGCCGCCGGACGGGGAGCCCCGCCCGCTGAGCGTGGCGTTGATCACCGCCGCGCTGGACCGGCGCGGGGACCGGTACGCCGTGGACGACCGGGGCGCCGTGACGGGCCGCTGGGGCGAGGCGCTGATCCAGTTCCGGCGCGCCGGCGAGCGGGGCGAGATCCTCCAGGCCCGGTCCGTGGCGAACCGCCGGCTGCCGGCCGACCGGCTCGTGGAGGCGTACGCCTTCTGCAACGCCTGGAACCACGACCGGCTGCTGCCGAAGGCGTACGTGCACGAGGAGGAGGGCGAGCTGATGCTGGCGGGCCACGTCGCCACCGACCTGGCGCACGGGGTGGCCCCCGCCCAGCTCACGGTCCTGCTCGACGCGGCCGTGGAGACCGCCGTCGCGTACGCCGAGGCGGTGGCCGCGCTGCCCTGACGCCGACGGCCCGGCGCACGGCGACGCCCGCCGGCACACGGGGTGCGGGCGGGCGTCGCGGCGTCGCGGGTCAGACCTCGACGACGGTGGGGACGATCATGGGCCGACGCCGGTACGCGTCGTTCACCCACCGCCCCACGGTGCGCCGGACGATCTGCTGGAGCTGGTGCGGGTCGGTGATGCCGTCGGAGGCCGCCCGGTTCAGGGCCTCGGTGACCAGCGGGATCACCGGGCTGAACGCCTCCGGGTCCTCGGAGAAGCCCTTCGCCGACAGGGTCGGGCCGCCCACCACCTTGCCGGTCACCGAGTCGACCACCACGGTGGTGGCGATGAACCCGCCGTCGCCGAGGATCCGGCGCTCGGTGAGCAGCGACTCGCTGACGTCGCCGACGGCGAGGCCGTCGACGTAGACGTAGCGGCTCTTCACGTGCCCGACGAGGCTGGCCCGGCCCTCGACGAGGTCGACGACGTCGCCGTCCTCGCAGAGCACCACCCGGTCGGGGGCGACGCCGGACTCGATGCCGAGCCGGGCGTGCGCGCGCAGGTGCCGCCACTCGCCGTGCACCGGCATCAGGTTGCTGGGACGCACCACGTTGAGCAGGTAGAGCAGCTCGCCGGCGGGGGCGTGACCGGAGACGTGCACCTTGGCCACGTCCTTGTGCACCACCACGGCGCCGGCCCGGGCCAGCCGGTTGATCACCCGGTAGACCGAGGTCTCGTTGCCGGGCACCAGCGACGAGGCGAGCACCACCGTGTCGCCGGGGGCGATGGTGATGTGCCGGTGGTCGCCGCTGGCCATCCGGCCCAGGGCGCTCATCGGCTCGCCCTGCGAGCCGGTGGACATCAGCACGATCTGCTCGGGCGGCATGTTCGTCGCCTCTTCGATCCCGATGACCAGCCCGGCCGGGATGTTGAGCAGCCCCAGGTCGCGGGCGATGCCCATGTTGCGGACCATGGAGCGGCCGATGAGGGCGACCTTGCGGCCGTGCTCGGCGGCGGAGTCGAAGACCTGCTGCACCCGGTGCACGTGCGAGGCGAACGACGCGACGATGATCCGCCCCTTGGCCTTCGCGAAGATCGAGTCGAGCACCGGCCCGATCTCCCGCTCGGGCGTGACGAAGCCGGGGATCTCCGCGTTGGTGGAGTCCGAGAGCAGCAGGTCCACGCCCTCGGCGCCGAGCCGGGCGAACCCGGCCAGGTCGGTGATCCGGCCGTCCAGCGGGAGCTGGTCCATCTTGAAGTCGCCGGTGTGCAGCACCAGGCCCGCCGGCGTGCGGATGGCCACCGCGAGCGCGTCGGGGATCGAGTGGTTGACCGCGAAGAACTCGCACTCGAACGGGCCGAGCCGCTCCCGGCCGCCCTCGCGCACGGTCAGCGTGTAGGGCTGGATCCGCCGCTCGGCGAGCTTCGCCTCGACCAGGGCGAGGGTGAACTGGGAGCCGACCAGCGGGATGTCGGGCTTGTGCGCGAGCAGGTAGGGCACCGCGCCGATGTGGTCCTCGTGGCCGTGGGTCAGCACGATCGCCTGGACGTCGTCGAGCCGGTCCAGGATCGGACCGAAGTCGGGCAGGATCAGATCGACCCCGGGCTGCTCGACGTCGGGGAAGAGCACCCCGCAGTCGACCACCAGCAGCTTGCCGTCGTACTCGAAGACGGTCATGTTGCGACCGATGGCGCCGAGCCCGCCGAGCGGGATGATCCGCAGCCCACCCTCCGGCAGTGGCGGGGGCAGTTCCGTCTCGAAGTGCGCCTCGGTCACGCGTCCACCTCATTCTGCGACGCCGGCATCCGGCGTCCATCGTGTCGTTGGGTCATTCGGGCAGTTCCAGGCCCGCCGCCGCGCTGTCGGCGCGGAGCTGGGCGATCTCGTCGTCGGTCGCGTCGACCAGCGGCGAACGCACCGGCCCGGCAGGCTTCCCGGCGGCCGCCAGGCCCGCCTTCACCAGGATCACGCCCTGGGTACGGAAGATGCCGGTGAACAGCGGCAGCAGCCGCCGGTGCAGGCTCAGCGCGGTGGCGGTGTCCCCCGCGTCGTACGCCTCGATCATCCGCTTGGTGAGCGCGCCGGTGAAGTGGGTCGAGGTGCCGACCACGCCGACGGCGCCCACGGCCAGCGAGGGCAGGGTGAGCGAATCCTCGCCGCTGTAGAAGGCGAGGTTCGTCCGGCTGGTGACCCAGCTCGTGGCGGTCAGGTCGCCCTTGGCGTCCTTCACCGCGACGATCCGGCCGTGTTCGGCCAGGCGCACCATCGTCTCGGTGTCGATCGGCACGCCCGCGCGGTGCGGGATGTCGTAGAGCATCACCGGCAGGCCGGTGGCGTCCGCGACGGCGGTGAAGTGCCGCAGCAGCCCGCTCTGCGGCGGCTTGTTGTAGTAGGGGGTGACCACGAGCAGGCCGTGCGCGCCCGCCTTCTCGGCGGCCGCGGAGAGCTCGATGGTGTGCCGGGTGTCGTTGGTGCCGACCCCGGCAACGACCTTGGCGCGGTCACCGACGGCCTCCACCACGGCCCGGATCAGCTGTTCCTTCTCCGCCTCGGTGGTGGTCGGCGACTCGCCGGTGGTGCCGTTGACCACCAGCGCGTCGTTGCCCTGCTCGTCGACCAGGTAGCTGGCGAGCCGCGCGGCGCCGTCGAGGTCGAGCGAGCCGTCGGCGGTGAACGGGGTCACCATGGCCGTGAGCACTCGCCCGAAGGGGCGGGACACCGCCCGGGCGGGCGTGTCAGGGTGGTCGTGCGTCATGCCACCAACCTAGCGGACGACCACCGACGCCCCGCCGGGGAAGGCCTCAGGACAACTCGGCGTGCGGGCTCGCCGCGACCTCGGTGCCGTCGGGCAGGGCCGAGATAACGAAGTCGGCGAAGACGTTCGGGGCGACGCCTTGGAGCTGCCGCAGGCACTCCACCGCCAGCTCGCGGATCTCCACGTCGGCGTGCTCCGTCGCGCGCATGGCGATGAAGTGCCGCCAGGCCCGGTAGTTGCCGGTGACCACGATGCGGGTCTCGGTGGCGTTGGGCAGCACCGCGCGGGCCGCCTGGCGGGCCTGCTTGCGCCGCAGCGTGGCGTTCTCCACGTCGGCGAAGCGCCGCTCCAGCCCCTCCAGCAACTCGTTGTACGCGCGCACGCTCGCCTCGGCGGCCTCCACGAACTTCTTGTGCAGCTCCGGGTCGTCGGCGATCACCGAGGGCTCGACCATGGCGGCGTCGCGCTCCGGCACGTACCGCTGGGAGAGCTGGGAGTACGAGAAGTGCCGGTGCCGGATCAGCTCGTGGGTGAAGGAGCGGGACACCCCGCTGAAGTAGAAGCTGACCGAGCCGTGCTCCAGCACGCTCAGGTGGCCGACCTCCAGGATGTGCGCGAGGTAGCCCGCGTTGGTGGCGGTGGCCGGGTTCGGCTTCTTCCAGCTCTGGTAGCAGGCCCGGCCGGCGAACTCGGCGAGGGCCTGGCCGCCCTCGGCGTCGGTCGACCACGGCACCTCGTCGGGAGCCTCGAAGTGGGTCCACGCGATGAGCTTGACCTGGGGCTGCACCATCTCCGGCATTCCTGGCACTGTAGTGGCCCGGCGGTCGCGGGGGAAAGTTGGGCTCACGGGCCGAACGGGTCGTTGAGCTGCGAATCGTGGACAGGCGCCGGTTCACCTGATCGGCGGGTGTCCAAGATCTCGGCGCACCCCGCCACCCGCGCCCACCGGCCACCCGTCACCCCGCCCGCTGGCATCCGCCCGCTGGTCCGCTCGGCGTGCGCCCCAGCCGGGACCTGTCCCCCACGCCCCTGTCGAGCTGCCCCAGGAATGAGGGCAACCACGGTCGAGCGGTCCCCGGACCGGCGCGCCACCTGGCCAATCCGGGAGATGGGCAGCTCGACAGCGCCAGGCGGCGACTTCGCGCGATCACGGTCCCACGAACGGGGCAGCTCGACAGCGCCAGAACCGGCACCCCACACGCGGTCCACGCGTCCCACAAACGGGGCAGTCCGACGACGGCAGAGCCGGTAACCCCCACGCGGTCCGCAGCCGCTCGGCACGCTACTCAGTCGGCTCTTTCGGCACCTGGACGCGACGGCCTGACTGGGGCAGGCCGGGTCGTGGGCGGAGGGGTCAGACGTAGAGCGAGGTGAACGGGGCCCAGGGGAGGTTACGCAGCACCGAGAAGGCCAGCCAGGCGGCCAGGAAGACGCCGATCGCCCGGGAGCTGATCCGTAGCTCGGGCAGGCGCCAACCGAACGCCTGCCGGCCCGCCCAGGCGACGAAGAGGTAGGCCAGGAAGGGCAGCGCGAAGACGAAGAGGAAGTGGTGCCGGGCGGCGGCCGGGAGGTCGGCGTGCAGCACGTACCAGAGCGCGCGGGTGCCGCCGCAGCCCGGGCAGTCCAGCCCCGTGGTGAGCTTGAGCAGGCAGGTCGGTGCGGCGTCGGGCGCCGAGCGCGTGGGGTCGCTGAGCAGCGCGTAGCCGATGCCGGCGGCGACGCAGCCGAGCGCGGCCAGCGGCACCGCCCAGCGCGGGGAGCGCTCGTAGAGACGGACGACGAAGCGGGTGAGCCGGTCCGGCTCGGGCACCGGGTAGTGCGGCACCTGGCCCGCGGGCCACCCGCCGCCAGGCGGCACCGGAAGCTCCTGGGGCGGGGCCTCGACCCCGCCGGCCTGCGGAGGCGGCTGAGGGGCCGGTCCGTCAACGCTCGTCACGTCGCTCACCGTACACCGGCCACGCCCGCGAGCGCGGCGGCCAGCGGGACGGCCAGGTCGCCGGCGGCGGGCGGGGCCACCGCGTCCAGGCCCAGCCAGCCGGCGAGGCGGTGCAGCTCGGCGGCGAGCGCCAGCGCGGTCTCGCCCTGGTCGACGCCCGGCTCGCCCCAGGCGGCCGGCACCAGCAGCACGCCGGCCTTCCGGTCGGCCTTCAGGTCGACCCGGGCGGTGAACCGCTCCCCCTGCAGGAACGGCAGCACGTAGTAGCCGTGCACCCGCTGCGGCGCGGGCACGTAGATCTCGATGCGGTAGCTGAAGTCGAAGAGCCGCTCGGTGCGGGCCCGCTCCCAGACCAACGGGTCGAACGGGCTGACCAGGGTGTTGCCGCGCACCCAGCGGGGCAGCCGCGCCCCGGCGTGCAGCCAGGCGGGCCGCCGCCAGCCCTGCACGGCGACCGGCAGCAGCTCCCCCGCCTCGACCAGGTCGGCGATGGCCTGCCGGGCGCCGGCCACCGGCAGCCGGAAGTAGTCGCGCAGCTCCGGCTCGGCGGCCACCCCGAGCGACCGCGCGGCGATGCCCACCAGCGCGCGGTAGGCCTCCGCGTCGGTCGGCGTGGGCGCGTCGAGCACAGCCGCCGGCAGCACCCGCTCCGGCAGGTCGTAGCGGCGGGCGAACGACGTGGTGCGGTCGGCGGCGGTGACCTCCCCCGCCCAGAACAGGTATTCCAGCGCCCGCTTCACCGCCGACCAGTTCCACCCCCAGTTGCCGGTCTCCCGGGGCGCGTCGTGCTCGATGTCGGCGGCCGTGAGCGGCCCCCGGGCGGCCACCTCGTCGCGCACCCAGGCGACCAGGCCGGGCTGCTCCTGGGCGATCCGCCGCATCCCGCCCCAGGACTCCGAGCGGGCCCGGGCCATCCGCCAGCGCAGCGCCGGGTGCAGCCCGACGGGGACCAGCGACGCCTCGTGCCCCCAGTATTCGAACAGCTCCCGGGGGCGGCGGTAGGCGGCGTCGTCGAGCAACGCGGTCGGGTAGGGCCCGAGCCGGCTGTAGAGCGGCAGGTAGTGCGCCCGTTGCAGCACGTTGACCGAATCCATCTGGATCAGCCCGACCCGGTCGAGCACCCGACGCAGGTGCCGGCGGGTGGGCGCGCCGGTGGGCGCGGGGTCGGCGAAGCCCTGGGCGGCGAGCGCCACCCGACGGGCCTGGGCGAGCGAGAGCGATTCCGGTGCGGCCATCGTCGGGCACCCTAATCCACCGGTACGACACCGGTGCGGACGCTGGACCGATCACCCGCCGGGGCATAGAACGGACGCATGCTCACGATTCGCCGCGAGGAACCCGACGACGCCGAGGCGCTCGCCCGGGTGCACATCCACGGCTGGCAGGCCGGCTACGCCGGGATCATGCCCGAGGAGGTGCTACGGCGGCTCAACGTCACGGCCTGGGCGCAGCGCCGCCGGGACCTGGGCACCGCCGACCCGGAGCACCCCTTCACCACCCTGCTCGCCGAGGTCGACGGGACGCTGGCCGGGTTCACCACGTTCGGGCCGTACCGCAACGACCAGGACCGGGCCGACCTCGACCCCACGCACGGCGAGGTGCTGGCGATGTACGTCGAGCCGGCCCGCTGGGGCGACGGCACGGCGCGGGCGCTGCTGGTGGCGGCGCGGGCCGGGCTGGTCGAACGGGGCTGGTCCGACTACCGGCTCTGGGTGCTGGCGGACAACCACCGGGCCCGCCGGTTCTTCGAGCGGGCCGGGCTGTCAGCGGACGGTGAGCGGTCGACCTATCCGGTGCCGCTGGCCGGCGGGCGAGCGCCGGTCGGGCTGGTCGAGCTGCGGTACGCCGGGCGCCTCGACGGCTGACCCGGCCGGCGCCGCCCGGCGGCGGCTGGCCCGGCCGCCGTCGCCCAGGCGTCGGATGGGCAGGAACGCCAGCAGCGCCAGGCTGATCCAGACGTAGGTGTTGCTGCCGAGGAAGCCGTCGAGCCCGGTGAAGTCCTTCTCCCAGGCCCAGACGATCCGGCTGATCAGGAGGCCGTACCCGACCACCGCGGCGCCCAGCAGGACGCGGCGCCGGCGGCTGCCGGCGGGCGCGGCCATCCCGTTGTCGACCAGCAGAATCAGCGCGGGCAGCAGCCACACCAGGTGGTGCACCCAGGTGACCGGGCTGACCAGGCACATCACCGCGCCCGTCAGCGCCAGGCCGGTCGCCTCGTCGCCGACGGCCACGGCGGCGCGGGACCGCCAGGCCCACAGCGCCAGCGTGGCGAGCACCAGCGCCAGCCAGGCCAGGGTGCTCGGGTGCTCCGGATTCAGCCGGGCGACCACGCCGCGCAGCGACTGGTTGGAGACGAACGCCAGCTCACCCACCCGGCCGGTGTTCCACAGCGCCTCCGTCCAGAACTCCCGCGAGGCGTCGGGAAAGATCGCGGCGGCCAGCAGCGTCACGCCGGCCGCGGTGGCAATCGAGGTGACCGCGGCCCGCCAGCGGCCGGTGACCAGCAGGTAGACGATGAAGATGCCGGGGGTCAGCTTGATCGCGGTGGCCAGGCCGATGCCCACGCCGGCCCACCGGTTGCCGGCCGGCAGCAGCCGGAGCAGGTCGATCGCGACCAGGAAGAGCAGCAGCATGTTGACCTGGCCGAAGTTGACCGTCTCGCGCATCGGCTCGTACGCGGCGGCCAGGCAGAGCGCCACCGCGAGGACGAACCAGCGGGTCCAGCCGGCGCGGCGGGAGATCGGGTCGATCAGCCACCAGAACAGCACGGCGGTGACCAGCACGCTGGCGGCCACGCTGACCGCGATCGCCGCCGCCCACGGCAGGTACGCCATCGGCAGCATGACCAGGGCCGCGAACGGGGGATAGGTGAAGCCGTACTGGGTGCCGGGCTTGAGGAAGTCGTAGATCTCCCCGCCGTCGTGCACCCACCAGGTCAGCGCGCCGTAGTAGACCTTGAGGTCGAAGAAGCCGTGCCGCACGGCCGCGACGGACAGGAAGGCGGTCACCGCGACGGCGAGCGCGACGACGCAGACGACCTGCTGGATCGTCCGTCGGGGACCCTGCGCCACCATCGCCTCCCTGGCCCTGCGTAGGCTTCCGTCCCATGGCTCTCGGGTACGTCCGCCCGGCGCGTCCGGAAGACGCCGGCGAGATCGCACGCATCCAACTCGCGACCTGGCGGGTCGCCTATCGTCGGATCCTGCCCCGGCACGTGCTCGACAACCTGGACGAGGCGTGGCTCGCCCGGCGGTGGAGCGCGGCCGTGCAGGAGCCGCCCTCCGGCGCCCATCGGGTGCTGGTCGCCGTCGAACAGGCCGAGCAATCGTATCTGGTGGGGTTCGCCGCCTCCGGTCCGGCCGACGCCGAGGCCCTCGCCCCGGGCGAGCCGGCGGAGGTCCTCGGGCCGGACGTCGCCGCGGTGACGGACCTGCTGGTCGAGCCGCGCTGGGGTCGGCGGGGGCACGGCAGCCGGTTGCTCGCGGCGACCGTCGACCTGTGGCGCTCCGACGGGTTCACCCGCGCGCTGGCCTGGGCCTTCGACGCCGACGCGGCGACCCGGAAGTTCCTCACCAGCACCGGCTGGGAGCCCGACGGCGCGGCCCGCGCGCTGGACGTGGAGGACATGCTCGTCCCGCAGGTGCGCCTGCACGTGGCGGTGCCCACGGACGCGGACCCCGCGGACGCGACGCCCACCGAGGCGACGCTGCCGGACCCGACGCCGGGTGGACCGTCGGCGCCTCCCGGGGACTGACGCCACGGGCGACGGCCCCGGCCCGACCCGCACCGGATCGCGGTCCCCGGCCCGCCGGAGCCGGCGGAACGCCGGACACTGTCGGGGGCGTCGCCTACGGTGACCCCATGGTCGCGGTGACGGCGTCCACGAGAGGGAGGCAGCAGGCATGTTCGCGGACACGAAGGCGTGGAGCAGTTTCTCGGTCGACGACACCGGCCTGGCCGAGCGGTTCTACGCCGACACGCTCGGCCTGCGGGTGTCGCGCGACGACGCCATGGGCGGCCTGCTGACGCTGCACCTCGCCGGCGGCCGGGACGTGATGGTCTACCCGAAGGAGGACCACACCCCCGCGGCCTTCACGGTGCTCAACTTCCCCGTCGACGACGTCGACCGGGCCGTCGACGAGCTGACCGCGCGCGGGGTGCGGTTCGCGCACTACCCCGGCATGCCCCAGGACGAGAAGGGCGTCATGCGCGACAACGGGCCGACGATCGCGTGGTTCACCGACCCGGCCGGCAACATCCTGTCGGTGATCGAGGAGGGCTGACCCCGCCTCCCGGGCGGGGCGTCACCCGACGGTCGCCGTGCCGGCGCGGCGCGGCGGCGCCCGCCGCCCGGCGGGGCGTCAGGAACGCGCGGGCGCGAGGAGCTCGACGACCAGTTCGTCGTCCTCCATCGCCCCGGTGGGCACGAAGCCGAGGCTCGCGTAGAGGCGGGCGGCCTGGGCGTTGTCGGGGTGGTAGGAGAGCCGGACGGGGCGCCCGCCGTCCTGGCTGCCCAGCCACGGGGCCAGGGTGCGCACCGCCGCCCGGCCCACGCCCCGGTCCTGCTCGGCCGCGTCGACCACCATGCCGCCGATCCACCGGGACCCGTCGTCGTCGACGCCCCACATGACGTGCCCGACGACGGTCTCGTCCGCGTACACCGCCAGCGAGGTCCACACGTCGGAGCGCATGGTCAGCAGCAGGTAGCGGGCGGCCAGCGCCGCCACCCACGCGCGCTGGTCGTCGCGCGGGGCGACGTCGGCCACCGCCCGCCAGTTGTCGTCGTCCACCGGGCGCAGGGTGATCCGGCGCCCGGCCCGGTCGGAGAGTCCAGAATCGATCATCGGGGCAGCCTAGGGGCCGCCCGCTGCCGCCGCCACGGGTTTGCCCGTCAGTCGAGCAGGGCGTCCAGGCCGACGGTCAACCCGGGCCGGCTGCGGACCGCGCGGACGGCCAGCAGCACGCCGGGCATGAACGAGACCCGGTCGTACGAGTCGTGCCGGATGGTCAACGTCTCCCCCACGGTGCCGAGAAGCACCTCCTGGTGGGCGACGAGGCCGGTGGCGCGGACGGCGTGCACGCGTACCCCGTCGATGTCGGCGCCCCGGGCGCCCGCGACCTCGGCGGAGGTGGCGTCGGGCATCGGGCCGAGCCCGGCCTCGGCGCGGGCGGCCGCGACCAGCCGCGCGGTGTGCGTGGCGGTGCCGCTGGGGGCGTCCAGCTTGCGGGGGTGGTGCTGCTCGACGATCTCGACCGACTCGAAGTGCCGGGCGGCGCGGGCGGCGAACTGCATCATCAGCACCGCGCCGATGCCGAAGTTGGGGGCGATGACCACGCCCAGCTCGGGCTTGCGGGCCAGCCAGCCGCGCACCTGCTCCAGCCGCTGCTCGGTGAAGCCGGTGGTGCCGACCACCGCGTTGATGCCCTGGTCGACGCACCAGTTCAGGTTGTCCATGACGACGTCCGGGGTGGTGAAGTCCACGACCACCTCGGCCCCGGCGTCGGACGCGGCGAACAGGCCGTCGCCCTGGTCCACCATGGCCACCAGTTCCATGTCGGCGGCGGCGTCCACCGCCCGGCACACCTCGATGCCCATCCGTCCCCGGGCGCCCAGCACGCCGACCCGGATCGGCTCGTCCGGGCTCTTCTCCTGCTCGTCAGTCACGGGGCACAACCTATCCCAATCGGGACGCCCGCACCCGGGCGGACCGGCACCGGTCGGTGGTGCGGGGACGGGTCAGCGGGCGGAGAAGTCGTTCGCGCCGAACGGCCCGACCACGGCCAGCGACATCGGCCGGCTCAGCAGCTCGGCGGCCAGGGTGTTGACGTCGGCCACGGTGACCGCGTCGACCCGGCCGAGCAGCTCGTCGACCGGCATCAGGTGGCCGTAGAGCAGCTCGCCCTTGGCCAGCCGACTCATCCGCGAGCCGGTGTCCTCCAGGCCCAGCACGAACGAGCCCTTGCTCATCCCCTTGCCGCGGGCCACCTCGGCCTCCGTCAGGCCGTCGGCGGCCACCCGGGCCAGTTCCGCCCGGGTCAGGTCCAGCACCTCGTCGACCTTGCCCGGGGCGCAGCCGGCGTAGACGGCGAAGAGGCCGCTGTCGGCGTACTGGCTGGCGTAGGAGTAGACCGAGTAGGCGAGGCCGCGCCGCTCGCGGATCTCCTGGAACAGCCGGCTCGACATGCCGCCGCCGAGGATGTTGTTCAGCACGCCCAGGGCGAAGCGCCGCTCGTCGAGCCGGTCGATGCCGGGGCAGCCGAGGATGACGTGCGCCTGCTCGGTCTCCTTCGGCTCCACCAGGGTGGTGGCGGGCTTCGTGCGTACGGCCGGGGTGGCCGACCGGTGCGACGCGGGCGCCGCCGGGTCGGTGTCCAGCGGGGTGCCGCGCAGCGCCTGGCGGACCAGCCTGACCACCGTGGTGTGGTCCAGGTTGCCGGCGGCGGCGACGACGATCTGCGGGGCCGTGTAGCGACGGCGGTAGAAGCCCTGGATCTGCCGCCGGGTCATCGGGGTGACGGTCTCCTCGGTGCCGGAGATCAGCCGGCCCAGCGGGTGGTCGCCGTAGACGGCCCGGGCGAAGAGGTCGTGCACCTCGTCGCCGGGCTCGTCGTCGTGCATGGCGATCTCCTCGAGGATCACGCCCCGCTCGGTCTCCACGTCGGCCGGTTCCAGCACCGAGTCGGCGACCAGGTCGCACATCACGTCGATCGCCAGCGGCAGGTCCTCGTCCAGCACGCGGGCGTAGTAGCAGGTGTATTCCTTGGTGGTGAAGGCGTTGGTCTCGCCCCCCACCGCCTCGATCTCCGAGGAGATGTCCAGCGCGCTGCGCTTGTTGGTGCCCTTGAAGAGCAGGTGCTCCAGGAAGTGCGCCGCGCCGGCCTGCGGGCCGGTCTCGTCCCGGGAGCCGACCGCGACCCAGACGCCGAACGAGACGCTGCGCATCGCCGGGATCGCCTCGGTGAGCACGCGCAGCCCGCTGGGCAGCACGGTACGTCGTACCGTGCCGCCCAGCGGGTCGTCGCTGATGGTGCGGGTCACCGCCCGGGCGGCGCCGCCGGAGCGGGCCGCCCCGGCGCTGCGGGGGGAGGCCCCTGCGGGGCCCGGGACGGACGCCACCCCCCGTCGATCCGGCGGAAACGGCGCGCTGACGGCCCGACTCACGTGTTGCTCCCAGATCGACGAGGGGTGGGTGATGCGATGGTGCGGTGCGTCAGCTGCGCCGGGTGCGGCGGCGCGGACGCTCGCCGCCCTCGCCACCCTCGCCGCCGCCCTCGCCGCGCTCGCCGCCGCCCGGGCCACGACCGCCCCGGTCGCCGCCGCGCTCACGGTCGCCCCGGTCGCGCGGAGCCCGGTCGTCCCGGTCCCGGCCGGCCGGACGCTCGCCGCCAGCGGCCTCGCCGGCGGCCGGCGCCTCGGCGCCCTCCGGGCGGACCTTGTCCAGGTAGATCTTGCCGCGGGCGTCGATGTCCGCGATCTCGACCTCGACCCGGTCGCCGACGTTGAGGAAGTCCTCAACCCGCTCGACCCGCTTGCCGTCGCCCACCTTGGAGATGTGCAGCAGGCCGTCGCGGCCCGGCAGCAGCGAGATGAACGCGCCGAACGCGGCGGTCTTCACGACGGTGCCGAGGAACCGCTCCCCGGCCTTCGGCAGGGTCGGGTTGGCGATCCCGTTGATCCGGTCCACCGCCGCCTGGGCCGACGGGCCGTTGGTGGCGCCGACGTAGATCGTGCCATCGTCCTCGATCGAGATCTCGGCGCCGGTCTCGTCCTGGATGGCGTTGATGGTCTGCCCCTTCGGGCCGATCACCATGCCGATCTTGTCGACCGGGATCTTGACGGTGGTGACCCGCGGCGCGTACTCCGACATCTCGGCCGGGCCCTCGATCGCCGCCTGCATCACGCCGAGGATGGTCTGCCGGGCCTCGTACGCCTGCTGCAGCGCGGCGGCCAGCACGTCCGACGGGATGCCGTTGAGCTTGGTGTCGAGCTGGAGCGCGGTGACGAACTCCGGCGTGCCGGCGACCTTGAAGTCCATGTCACCGAACGCGTCCTCGGCACCGAGGATGTCGGTCAGCGTCACGTACTGGGTCTTGCCGTCCACCTCGTCCGAGATGAGCCCCATGGCGATGCCGGCCACCGGCGCCTTCAGCGGCACACCGGCGGAGAGCAGGCCCAGCGTCGAGGCGCAGACCGAGCCCATCGAGGTGGAGCCGTTGGAGCCGAGCGCCTCGGAGACCTGCCGGATGGCGTACGGGAACTCCTCGCGCGACGGCAGCACCGGGATCAGCGCCCGCTCGGCGAGCGCGCCGTGGCCGATCTCGCGCCGCTTCGGCGAGCCGACCCGGCCGGTCTCACCGGTCGAGTACGGCGGGAAGTTGTAGTTGTGCATGTAGCGCTTGCGGTTCTCCGGGGACAGGGTGTCCACCATCTGCTCCATGCGCAGCATGTTCAGCGTGGTGACGCCCAGGATCTGGGTCTCGCCACGCTCGAACAGCGCCGAACCGTGCACCCGGGGCAGCACGCCGACCTCGGCGGTCAGCGGGCGGATGTCGCGCGGGCCGCGGCCGTCGATGCGGACCTGCTCGCGCAGCACCCGGTTGCGCACCTCGGACTTGGTGAGCGACCGGAAGGCGGCGCTGAGCTCCTTCTCCCGGCCCTCGAAGCGACCGCCGAGCTCCTCGGCGACCTTGGCCTTGATCCGGTCGAGGGCCTCCTCGCGGTCGGCCTTGCCGGCGATCTGGAGGGCCTCGGCGACCTCGGCGCGGGCCACGTCGGCCACCGCCTCGTAGACGTCGTCCTGGTAGTCCAGGAACACCGGGAACTCGGCGACGGGCTTGGCGGCCACCTCGGCCAGCTCGGCCTGCGCGCGGCACAGCTCGCGGATCGCCGGCTTCGCGGCCTCCAGGCCGCTGGCCACGATCTCCTCGGTCGGCGCGGTCGCGCCGCCCGCGATCAGGGTCACGGCGTTCGGCGTCGCCTCGGCCTCGACCATCATGATCGCGACGTCGCCGTCCGGCAGCGAGCGGCCGGCCACGACCATGTCGAAGGTGGCCCGGGCCAGCTCCTCCAGGGTCGGGAAGGCGACCCACTGGCCGTCGATGTGCGCGACGCGGGTCGCCCCGATCGGGCCGGAGAACGGCAGGCCGGAGAGCTTGGTCGACATCGAGGCGGCGTTGATCGCCACGACGTCGTAGGGGTGCTGCGGGTCGAGCGCGAGGATGGTCTCGACGACCTGGACCTCGTTGCGCAGGCCCTTGACGAACGACGGGCGCAGCGGCCGGTCGATCAGCCGGCAGGTGAGGATCGCGTCCTCGCTGGGGCGGCCCTCGCGGCGGAAGAACGAGCCGGGGATGCGGCCCGCGGCGTACATCCGCTCCTCGACGTCGACGGTCAGCGGGAAGAAGTCGAACTGCTCCTTCGGCTGCTTGCCGGCCGTGGTGGCGGAGAGGACGACCGTCTCGCCGAGCTGGGCGACGACGGAGCCGGCGGCCTGACGGGCCAGCCGGCCGGTGGAGAAGGTGATCTCACGGGTGCCGAAGGACCCGTTGTCGATCACGGCGGTGCGGGATTCGGTGCCGAGGTTGGTCTCGGTCATGGTGCTGTCGTGCTCCTTCGCATCGGGGGCCCACGACGCGGGGAGCTGCTCAGACGGCCGGTCTTCGATCGAAGCGCCCGGGTGACCGGCGGGATGCCGGAGTGCCCGGGGGCCACTACCGGAGACCGGTACGCTGACCGGCTCCCTTCTCGGGTGGTCGCGCGGCCCGGTTTTCGTGTGGTGGCGGAGCGGGGGAGCGGCCCGGTCGGGCCACTCCCCCGTCACGTCACCGGCGCAGACCGAGCCGCTCGATGAGCGACCGGTAGCGGTTGATGTCCTTCTTCTGGACGTAGTTGAGCAGCCGACGGCGACGGCCGACCAGCAGCAGCAGCCCACGGCGGCTGTGGTGGTCGTGCTTGTGCACCTTCAGGTGCTCGGTCAGCTCGGCGATCCGCTTGGTGAGGACCGCGACCTGCACCTCCGGCGAACCGGTGTCGCCGTCGGCGGTCGCGTACTCCGCGCGGATCTTGGCCTTGGCTTCCTGGTCGAGCGCCATGTTCTCCCTGTTTCGTGGGTTGTTCGATGATGTCCGTCGGATCGGTCTGTGGACCGGAAACGGACCGGTACCTCGCACCCGCGGCGTCGTGCAGGCACGCGAGGCCCCACGTCGGTCAGCCGACGTCCCCGCCAGACTACCAGCCCCGCCGGGCGGCGGCCTGTCAAGGGCCGCGAAGCGGTCAGTCGAGCACGCGCCGGGTCCGCTCGACGTCCTGGTTCATCTGGGCGATCAACGGCTCGATCGCGTCGTAGCGGATCTGCCCGCGCAGGTGCGCCACGAAGTCCAGCGCCAGCCGCTCGCCGTAGAGGTCGCCGGTGAAGTCGAGCACGTACGCCTCCACCCGCCGCTCCCGCCCGGAGAACGTCGGGTTGGTGCCCACGGACACCGCGGCCGCCAGCGGCTCGGCGTGGCCCCGGCGCACCAGCCGCGCGGCGTAGACGCCGTCGGCCGGCACCGCCGCGTACCGGTGGCAGAGCAGGTTGGCGGTGGGGAAGCCCAGCTCGCGGCCGCGCTGGTCGCCGCGGACCACCACGCCCTCCACCCGGTGCGGGCGGCCGAGCGCGGCGGCCGCCGCCGCCACGTCCCCCGCGTCGACGCAGGAGCGGATGTACGTGGAGGAGTAGACCGTGCCCGCCTCGGCGACCAGCGGGGCCCCCTCCACGGCGAAGCCGAAGGTGCGCCCGAGCCGCTCCAGCAGCGCCACGTCGCCGGCGGCCTTGTGCCCGAAGCGGAAGTTGTCCCCCACCACGACCAGGGCGGCGTGCAGGTGCTCGACCAGGATGTCGTGCACGAACGCCTCGGCGGGCAGCCGGGAGAACTCCGGGGTGAACGGCACCACGCAGAGCACGTCCACGCCGAGCGCCTCGATCAGCTCGGCCTTGCGGGCGGTCTCGGTGAGCACCGCCGGATGCGAGCCGGGGCGCACCACCTCGGCCGGGTGCGGGTCGAAGGTGACCACCACCGACTGCACGCCCAGCTCGCGAGCCCGGGACACGGCGTGCCCGATGGTCGCCTGGTGTCCCTTGTGCACCCCGTCGAAGACGCCGATGGTGACGACCGACCGCCCCCAGCCGCCGGGCGCCGCGTCGTACCCCCGCCACCGCTGCATGTCGCTCCTCCCCTGCCTCTCCGGCGGCCCGCGCCGGCCGCCGCTCCCGCGCCCCCGTCAGGCGGGGGCGAACACGATCTCCGCGCGGGCCCGGCCGTCCCGCTCGCTGACGATAGCGATCAGCCCGCCGTCCGGGCCGAAGACCGCGTAGGGGCCGGAAATTCCCGCCGGGTCGAGCGGCCCGCCGTGGGAGAGGACCTTCGCCTCGTCGGCGCCGGCGTCGCGGCGCGGGAAGAACCGCTCGGCCGCCGCGGCCAGCGGCAGGTTCACCACCTCGGGGGCGCGCTCCGCCAGCTCGTCGAGGGTGGCGGCCTCCGCGAGGGCGAAGGTGCCGACGGCGGTACGGCGCAGCGCCGTCAGGTGGCCGCCGACCCCGAGCGCCAGGCCCGCGTCCCGGGCGATCGCCCGGATGTACGTGCCGGAGGAGCAGGTCACGTCGATGTCCACGTCCACGACGTCCGGCTCGTCCCGACGTACCGCCAGCAGCTCCAGCCGGGACACGGTGACCCGGCGGGCGGGCAGCTCGACGCTCTCGCCCTCGCGCACCCGCTTGTACGCCCGCTGCCCGTCGATCTTGATGGCGCTGACCGCGCTCGGCACCTGGTCGATCTCGCCGGTCAGCGCGGCCAGGGCCGCCCGGACCGACTCGTCGGTGACCTGGTTGGCCGGGGTGGTGGCGATCACGTCGCCCTCGGCGTCGTCGGTGACGGTGGCCTGGCCGAGCCGGACGGTGGCGGTGTAGCTCTTGCCCGCGCCGATCACGTAGGTGAGCAGGCGGGTGGCCCGCCCGACCCCGATCACCAGGACGCCCGTCGCCATCGGGTCGAGGGTGCCGCCGTGCCCCACCCGACGGGTCCGCGCCAACCGGCGGATCCGCGCCACCACGTCGTGCGACGTCATGCCGCCGGGCTTGTCGACCACGATCAGACCGTCTGTGCTCACGACACCCAAGCCTGCCAGACCGGGCCGGACGCCCCGCCGCCGCCGTACGTCCGGTCGGTCGCTCCTGGACCGGTCGGGCAGTTTTCCGCCTCCGGGATCGGGCGGGAGCACGCCGTCGCCCGGCAGGTGCGAAGATCGCTCGCCCCCTCCGCGTACCCACCCCTGGATGACCCATGAGCACCAGCTCCGAGCACCTCGGACAGGCAGCCCGGCCGCAGCCTGAGCCCACGAGACCACCGGCCGTGGCGGCACCAGAGCCCACCGGGACGTCGCCCGCCCATGAACACCGCGCCCGCGTCGACCTGCCGGAGTGGATGCGTAACCCCACGCCGCCACGACGGACTCCCGGCCGCATCGCCGCGGAACTCCTCGATCGGCTGCCGGTGCTGCGCGCCGCCCGCCGGTCGCTGTGGCGGCGGCACGACCCCACCCAGCGGACGGAGTCCCGCCCGGTGGTCACGGTGGTCGTGTTCCTCGCCACCGTGACGGGGACGATCGCCCTGGTCGGCTGGTTCTTCTACTGGCTGTACCTGAGCCTGCGCGACACGATCTGACGGGACACGATGGACACCGATCCGCCCACCGCCGGTTCCGGGCTCGCCGGTCGGGTACCGCCGGCCGACCGGCACCAACCGGCCGGACAACTCCCCCCGGCTGCCCTGACGCCGCCCGTCGGCGCGACACCGGCCGCCGACCAGGCACCTCCCGCCAATGGCGTCGAGGGCCGACGGGATGTCGCATTCGCCGAGGTGGAGCAGGTCAGCCTGCCCGATTGGATGCGGTCGACGGGGGCCGAGCACCAGCCGGCCGGGCTGGACAGGATGCGCTTCTTCTGGGCCAGGCACAACGGCCCGCTCACGGTCGGTGTCGCGCTCGCGCTCGCGCTGCTGATGCTCGGCGCGGGCGGATGGATGGTCGTCCGGGTGGGCGAGGGGCTTCGGGCCGCGACCGCCGCGCCGACGCCGAGCGCGTCGCCCGAGCCGACCAGCGCCGTCGGCACCCCACGCGATCTCTTCGCCGGTACCCCCGCGGCGTCCTTCGCCCGTCGGGAGAAGGCGATCGTCCTGCCTGCGGCCACCGCCCAGGGCCCGTTCGACAAGATCCAGGTGCGGGCCGCGCTCGACTCGGTACGGAAGGCGCTCATCGAGAGCCGGCTGGAGACCGCGATGCTGGTCGGCGACATCGAACCCTTCCTCGGCCTGCTGGCGCCGGACTCCCGCGCGGAGATGCGGCCGCACTTCGACAACGCCCGCTTCCTGCACGTCGCCACGAGGATGGAATCCCGGGCGGACTGGGAGTACGACATCCGCGCGCAGGGACGGATCAGCTACCGCGCCAGGACGGTGGCCGGGGTCCGCCTGCTGGAGGTGACCACCGAGTTCGTCTGGGCGTACCCGTTCGACGTGATGCGCCGCGCACCGGCCGGCGCCGGCCTGGTGGCAGTCCGCGACCGGGTGGTCTGGCAGGTGCCTCACCCGAAGGACGTTCCGGCGTCGTCCCGAGGGCTCTGGCTGGCCTCCGCGAGGGCCGTCACCTGGAACGCCGACTGCGCCTGGCTGCGCGACGGCTGGCTGAACGTGATGCAGTGGCTGCCGGACCTGCACGGCCCTCGCGTGCCGGGCGGTGATCCGGGCGACTTCTTCGACCTGGCCGCCCCGATGACGACCACCTCGAGGTGCTGAGGCTCAGCGCACCGCGCCGACCACGGCCCAGCCCCCGGAGCGCAGCCGCAGCAGCAGCGCGACCAGCCGGATCACCACGAACAGCGTGAGCCCCGCCCAGATGCCACCGAGCCCGAGGTCGAGCCCGTAGGCCAGCCAGATCGCGGGCAGGAAGCCGCCGAGCGCGGCCACGATGGTGAGGTTGCGCAGGTAGCGGACGTCCCCGGCGCCGATCAGCACGCCGTCGAGGGCGAACACCACACCGGCCAGCGGCTGCATCGCCACGAACCACGGCCAGGCGAGCATGGCCTGGTCGCGTACCTGCGGATCGGAGCTGAACCAGCCCGGGACCACGCCGGCGCCGGCGGCGATGAGCACGGCGAACGCCACGCCGCAGACGCCGCCGAGCAGCCCGATCCGGCGCGCGAGGTCCCGGGCCGCCGCGTCGTCGCCGGACCCGAGGGCGGCCCCGACCAGCGACTGGGCGGCGATGGCGAGCGCGTCGAGCACCAGCGCGGTGAAGAACCACAGTTGCAGGGCGATCTGGTGCGCGCCGACGGCGGCGGTCCCGAAGCGGGCGGCGACGGCGGTGGCGGAGAGGAAGCTGGCCTGGAACGCGACGCCCCGGATCAGCAGGTCCCGGCTGAGCGCCAGCTGCTGCCCGATCAGCCGGGGCCGGGGCCGCAGCGAGACCCGTTCGGCGACCAGCGCCCCGGCGAAGAGCACCCCGCAGATGGTCTGGGCGACCACGTTGGCCACGGCGGAGCCGACCAGGCCCAGCCCGGCCGGATAGACCAGCAGCGGGCAGAGCACGGCGGAGAGCAGGTTCGGGCCGAGCACGAACACCAGCGGGCGACGCACGTCCTGCACGCCGCGCAGCCAGCCGTTGCCGGCGGCGGCGAGCAGCAGGCCGGGCGCGCCGAGCGCCGCGACCCGCAGCCACTGCGCGGCGGCGTCGGCCACCTCGCCCGAGCCCCCGGCGAGGGTACGCGCCAACGCCCCGCCGCCGACCTGCATGCCGAGCGCGACCAGCACCCCCACCCCGAGGGCCAGCCAGGACGCCTGGACGCCCTCGGCGACGGCGGACGCCCGGTCGCCCGCCCCGAACCGTCGGGCCGACCGCCCCGTGGTGCCGTACGCGACGACGGTGCCGAGCCAGGCGATCAGCGTCAGCACCGTCCCGCCGACGGCGAGAGCGGCCAGCGGCACCCGACCGAGGTGCCCCACCACCGCCGTGTCCACGAGCACGTAGATCGGTTCGGCGGCCAGCACCACCAGCGCCGGCAGGGCCAGCGCGGCGATCCGGCGAGGCGTGGCGGCCCGGGGTCCGAGGGCGACGGAGTGGCTCATCGCCGCCGATCCTGGCACGGCTCGGTAAGGATCGCAAGGAAGACGATCACTTACCGAAGGTCGGCCTGCCGGGAGTCAGGTGGACGACGCTCACGGCGCCGAGCAGGAGCACTCCCCCGACGAGCACCGGCCCGGGCAGCGACTCCCCGACCAGCCAGGCCGCGAGCAGCACGGCGGTGAGCGGCTCCGCCAGGGTGGACAGCGCGGCGGCGCTGCCGGTGGTGGTGCGCAGCCCGGCGTAGAACAGGGCGTACGCCACCGCCGTGGTGACCACCCCCAGGTGGACCAGCAGGCCGATCGGCGCGAGCCGGGCCGGGACGCCGATCCCCTCGGCCAGCGCGATCGGGGCCAGCGCCAACGCGCCGACGACGGCGGAGACGGTGGTGAGCGTCATCGGCGCGACGCGCTGCGCGGCGTGCCGGCTCAGCACGGTGCTGGCGGCGTAGCCGACGCCGGAGCCGAACGCCGCGAGCAGGCCGAGCAGCGGGCGCGGCGCCGTCGCGCCCGGCTCCCCGACCGACACCGTGATCAGCACGAGTCCGGCGACGCCGGCCACCAGGGCGCCCAGCATGGTCCGCCCGGGCAGCCGGCGCGCGCGCAGGGACTCCCACCCGAAGATGAGGACGGGGGCGAGGCCCAGGCTGACCACGGTGGCCACCCCGACGCCGCCCGCCGCGACGGCGAGGAAGTACAGCGCCTGGTAGACCCCGAGCCCGACCCCGATCAGGACGAGGGCCACCGGTTGCGACCGCAGCGCCGCGAGCACCGGTCGCGGCCGGTGCGCCACCAGGGCGACCAGCACCAGCGCGCCGATGGCGAGGCGGTAGAAGCCGACGCCCGTCGGGGTGAGCGTCGTGGACTCGCGGACGAGGTGCACCGCGACACCGGTGGTGCCCCAGAGCACGGCGGCGCCAGTGACGTGGAGCAGCCCCCGGCGGGCGCCGACGCTCGGCGCGGGGCGGGGGCGGCGCGGGGTGGACGGGGACGTGGACGTGGACGACGGGAGAGAAGACGATCGGGTCACGGGTGCGCTCCAGGCAGGATCGGGCCACTGACAGGGGTTACGTCAGTCGGAGCGCACGCACGACGGAGAGGCGGCGGGCGTTTCCACCCGGGTCCCGCGGGGGTCGCCGTTCAGGCGGGCCGCCCCGCGAGTGGACCGGCGGCCGTCCCACAGGGGGAGGCGGGCCGGTGGCGTGGCGCTCCGGTCAGGAGCGCGGCGGGGGCAGAGCGCCCCGGAACGACCTCATGCCCGAACCCTAGCGGAGAGCCGGCCCGGCGTGCCTCGGCATTGCGGGTGGCGGTGGTCGGGGGCGCGGCCCGGACGGCCTCGTCGAGCAGGTCGCCGCTGCTCGGCGGCGACCCGGGCGACGGCCGGGAGCGGGAGACGCGGACGCTCGCGGTCCAAGGCGCAGGGCCGGGTGGGCGGTGACGCTGTCGGCGCGGGGCCGGGTGGGCGGTGACGCTGTCGGCGCGGGGCCGGCGGCGTCACCGCCGGTCGGCGTCGGTCACTGACGGGTGTCCATGGACGTCTGCAGCGCGCGGCGCATCTGCTCGCGGGCCTCGTCGGTGGTCTGCGACTTGGGCTTGCTCGGCATGGTGGTCCCCTTCCAGGGCGTGGGCCGCCGACGGGCGGCAGCCCTCACGGGCGGTGGTGCGCAGCGCCCGGCAGCGGTCCGGGGTCACCGGAGCGGCTGTGGGCAGCGGAAGCCCGGGTCGGTCCGACCCTGGAGGGAGGCGCCGCCGGGTGTGGCGACACCGCCCACGGCCCGCGCCGCCACACGACGCCGGCCGATTCCCAAGCTATCGTTCAGTTCCACATACTGCCCGCTGTTCCCGCGATTTGGACTCGTGTTCGCGTCCGGGCCGGCGCGCGGCAGGATCCACGGGAACGCGGGGCGCCCGGTCAGCGGGCCAGGAAGTGCCAGCCCAGCCACCACCAGAAGCCGAACACGCCGATCCGGCCGACCGGCACCGGGCCCACCTCGTAGCGCATCACGTAGGCGCAGACCTCGCCGAGCGTGGGGATCCGGGAGCCCTCGCGACGGGCCGCCCACTCGACGGCGGCGAAGAGCAGCAGGGAGGCCAGGAAGCCACCGATGGCCAGGGTCCGCATCATCGCCGCACCAACCCCCAGAACGCCGACAGCCAGCCCAACCAGGCCGCCGAGCGGACCAGGTGGTCCTCCAGCAGCGGATCGGCCAGCCGCGAGAAGGTGGGAAAGTCGTCCCCGGCCGCCAGCACGAACGTGGTCCCCTCGAAGACCCCGAAGACCACCACCGGCAGGGCCCACCAGGCCGCCGGGGCGTCCAACCGGCGTGGGGCGGGCCGCCGGGGCACCCGGTTGCTCAGGCCCAGCCAGATCAGCACCCCGCCGGTGCCGAGGGTCCAGAGATTGGCCTCCGTCGAGAAGGACGGGAACCGGCCGCCGACCAGCGAGAGGCAGACGAGCACCGGCACGGTGACGGCGGGACGGTCCCAGGCGCGGGGCGCCTCGACGGTGAGGTCGTGGGGCTGTTCCATCCCGCGATTCTCCCCGTACCGGCCGTAACCGGGAAGACGGACACTCCCCGAGCTCTCCCCGATCTTCCGCGCCCGGCCCAGGCGGATCAGTGCCGGCCGGGGCCGGTCAGCGCGCCGTCGAGCTCCGCGCGGATCCGGTCGACGACCTCGTCGACCGTCCCCGAACCGGTGAAGCCGGCGGCGAAGCGGTGCCCACCGCCGCCCAGCGCGACCGCCACCCGGCTGACGTCCACCGCGCCCTTGCTGCGCATCGACACCGCCCAGTCGCCGGTCGACGTCTGCTTGACCACGCAGCTGACGTCGGCCTCGGCGGTGCACCGGACCGAGTCGATCAGCGCCTCCAGCACGTACGCCCGCTGGTCGTGCCGGGCCAGGTCGTCCTGGGTCGCGTACGTCCACACCAGACCGTGCCCGGCGGCCGCGGCGGGCTCCAGGCGGGCCCGGCCGAGCACCTCGCCGAAGAGTCGGACGGCGCCGAACGGCCGGGTGTCGAAGATCCGCCGGGAGATGTCACCGGGCCGGATGCCGGTCGCCAGCAGGCGGGCCGCCAACTCGTGCACCGCCGGGGTGGTCGCCTCGAACCGGAACGAGCCGGTGTCGGTGCTCAAAGCGACGTAGAGGCACTCCGCGATCCCGGCGTCCAGCGGGACACCGAGCCGGGCGAGCAGCCCTTCGGCGACCACCGAGGTGGCCGCCGCGTGCGGGTCCACCAGGTTGGTCCGGCCGAAGCGGGTGTTCGACGCGTGGTGGTCGAGCACCAGCGCGGCGCCGGCGGTCTCCAGCCGGTCGACCAGCTCACCGAGCCGCGACTCGCTCGCCGCGTCGAAGCAGATGACCAGGTCCGGGTCCGGATATGCCTCGGCCGCCGGCACCAGCAGGTCGAGCCCGGGCAGCCCCCGGAACGGCTCCGGCACCTCCGGCGGACCGGGGAAGGTCGCCTGCATCCGCCGCACACCCAGCCGACGCAGCCCGAGCCCGAAGCCGAGCATGCTGCCCAGCGCGTCCCCGTCCGGGTTGACGTGGCAGATCAGCAACACCCGCCCGTCCGGCGGCAGGTCCCGCACGGCCGCGACGCCGGCGGCCCACTCCGCCTCGGTCGGGCCGGAGTCGGCCGGTGGCGTCGCCTCGGCGAGGGCGCCACCGGCCGGTCCGCCGGAGGGCTGCGTCACCGCGGGTCCCCGCCCCGGGGCGGGGTCTCGTCCTCGTCCTCGTCGCCGTCCCCGTCGCGCGCCTCGCCGTCCTCGTCCTCCTCCAGCCGGTACGGCTGGGGCTCGCCCGCGTACTCGGCCCGGGCGGCGAGGCGCTGCACCTCGGCGTCGGCGTTGCGGGCCTGGGCGAGCAGGTCGTCGATGTGCTTGACCTGGTCCTGCACGTCGTCCAGGACGAAGGTCAGCGTCGGCGAGTGCCGCAGCCCGAGCGCCTTGCCGACGGTGCTGCGCAGCATGCCCTTGGCGCTCTCCAGCGCCGCCGCCGTGCCCGCCTGGGCCGCCGCGTCGCCGAGCACCGTGTAGAAGACGGTGGCGTCGCGCAGGTCGGCGGTGATCCGGGCGTCGGTGATCGTGATCATGCCGAGCCGGGGGTCCTTGATCTGGCTGCGCACCACCGACGCGACCAGTTCACGCACCCGCTCCGCGTGCCGGCGTACCTTGGCCGGATCCGACATCTTCGCCACCTCCACGGCGTCCCGCTCCCGGCCGCCGTCCGGCGACGCGGAGCGCCCCGGAGCCGACGGCCCAACAAACTCGAACACTACCCGCGCGGCCACCCGCGTCGCGCGGCGCCGGCTGCGTACCGGCTTCCGGCGGACGGGCGCCGCCGGGTCAGTCCTCTTCGCCGTACAGCCGCCGGCGCACCGAGAGCAACTCGGTCTCCGGCCGGCCGGCCACCAGGCGCTCGCAGGAGTCCAGCACCTCGCGGACGTGCGACGCCTCGGCGGCCACCACGGCCACGGCTATCTCGGCCCGACCGTGCAGGTCGAGCGCTCCCACTTCGGCGGCCGAGACCTCGAAGCGGCGCAACGCCGCGACGATCGGCCGTACGTATGATCTCTTGGCCTTGAGCGACCGGGAGTCGCCCGGCAGCAGCAGGTCGAAGACCGCGGTTCCGGTGAACATCGCCCCGGACGATACCCGTACGGACCCCCACATGATCAAGGGGTTTACGCCTTTCGGCGTAAACCCCCCGATCAGTGGTTCAGCGGATCAGGCGCGAACCTTCTCCCGCATCTCGAAGGTCTCGATGATGTCGCCGACCTGGACGTTGTTGTAACCACCCAGGGTCAGACCACACTCGAAGCCCTCGCGCACCTCCGTGGCGTCGTCCTTGAACCGCTTGAGCGAGCTGACGGTGAGGTTGTCCGCCACCACCGACCCGTCCCGCAGCAGGCGCGCCTTGGCGTTGCGCCGGATGATGCCCGACCGGACGATGCAGCCGGAGATGTTGCCGATCTTGGACGAGCGGAAGACGTCGCGGATCTCCGCGGTGCCCAGCGCGACCTCCTCGTACTCCGGCTTGAGCAGGCCCTTGAGCGCCGCCTCGATCTCCTCGATGGCCTGGTAGATCACGGTGTAGTACCGGATCTCCACGCCCTCGCGGTCGGCGATCTCGCGGACCTTGTTGGCGGCCCGCACGTTGAAACCGATGATCGTGACCGGCTCGGACGAGGCGCTCGCGAGCATGACGTCGCTCTCGGTGATCGCACCCACGCCCCGGTGGATGATCCTGAGCTGGACCTCCTCCGGGATGTCGAGGTTGAACAGCGCGTCCTCGAGGGCCTCCACGGAACCGGAGACGTCGCCCTTGAGCACCAGGTTGAGCGAGGTCTTCTCGCCCTCCTTGAGCTGCTCCATGAGCGTCTCGAGAGTCGCCCGGCCGCGGGAGTTGGCGAAGGACGCCGCCCGCCGCCGTGCCTGCCGCTGCTCGGCGATCTGCCGCACCGTGCGGTCGTCCGCCGCGGCGAGGAACGTGTCACCGGCACCCGGCACCGCGGTCAGACCGAGGACCAGCACCGGACGCGCCGGACCCGCCTCGGCAACCTGGTTGCCGTTCTCGTCGAGCATCGCCCGGACCCGGCCGTGCGCCCCACCGGCGACGATGGAGTCGCCCGCCCGCAGGGTGCCCTTCTGCACCAGCACCGTCGCCACCGCACCGCGGCCCTTGTCCAGGTGCGCCTCGATGGCCACACCCTGCGCCGGCCCGTCGATCGGAGCCGTCAGCTCCAGCGACGCGTCGGCGGTCAGCAGGACCGCCTCGAGCAGCTCGTCGATGCCGATGCCCGGCTTCGCCGCCACGTTGACGAACATGGTGTCGCCGCCGTACTCCTCGGCGACCAGGCCGTACTCGGTCAGCTGCTGGCGGACCTTGTCCGGGTTCGCCTCCGGCTTGTCGACCTTGTTGACCGCCACCACGATCGGCACGTCGGCCGCCTTGGCGTGGTTCAACGCCTCGATCGTCTGCGGCATGACGCCGTCGTCGGCCGCGACGACCAGCACCACGATGTCGGTGACCTGGGCACCACGGGCACGCATGGCGGTGAACGCCTCGTGACCCGGGGTGTCGATGAAGGTCACCGCGCGGTCCTCGCCCTCGTGCGGCACGTGGACCTGGTAGGCACCGATGTGCTGGGTGATGCCACCCGCCTCGCCGGCCACGACGTTCGCCTTGCGGATCGCGTCGAGCAGCTTGGTCTTACCGTGGTCGACGTGACCCATGACGGTCACGACCGGCGCACGGCTGACCAGGCGGTCCTCCGCGATCTCGGCGTCGAGGTCGATGTTGAACTGCGCGAGCAGCTCGCGGTCCTCGTCCTCCGGGCTGACGATCTGCACGTCGAAGCCGAGGTGCTCACCCAGCAGCAGCAGGGTCTCGTCGGAGCACGACTGGGTCGCCGTGACCATCTCGCCCAGGTTGAACATCTCCTGGACCAGCGAACCCGGGTTGGCGTTGATCCTGTCGGCGAAGTCCGACAGCGAGGCGCCACGGGAGAGCCTGACGACCTGACCCTGACCCCGGGGGGCACCCGAGCTCATGGTCGGAGCCGACAGGTTGTCGAACTCCTGTCTGCGCTGCTTCTTGGACTTGCGGCCACGCGTCGGCCGGCCACCCGGACGCCCGAAGGCACCCGCGGCGCCGCCGCCACGGCCACGACCGCCACCACCCGGACGACCACCGCCGCCGGCCGGAGCACCCGGACGGAAACCGCCGCCCGGAGCGCCGCCGCCGCCACCGGGACCGCCACGGAAGCCACCGCCACCGCCGCCACCACCGGGACCGCCACGGAAGCCACCGCCACCGCCGCCACCACCGGGACCGCCGCGGAAGCCACCGCCGCCGCCGGCGCCACCGGGACGACCCGCGCCGCCACCGGGACCGCGACCGGCGCCACCGGGGCCGGGGCGACCGGTAGCGGGACGCTGGCTCGGCATGGAGGCCGGGCTCGGACGGGGCGGCATGGAGGCCGGGCTGGGGCGCGGCGGCATGCCGGCCGGGCTGGGCCGGGGACCACCGGCACCGGCGGCCGGGGGCCGCTGCTGCTGCTGGCTGCCCTGGATGCCGAACGGGTTGTTACCGGCGCCGCGCGCCGGCGGACGCCCGCCCGGACGACCACCCGGGCCCGGCGCCGGTGCGCCGGGACGACCGGCGGCCGGGGAACCCGGGCGGGGCGGCATGGCACCCGGACCCGGTCGGGGACCGGGACGGTTGCCACCGTCCGCCGGGGGCTCCCGGCGGACGTTCTCACGCTGCTGCTGCCGAGCGGCCTGGGCGGCCTTGACCGCCGCCTCCTGCTCGGCCTTCAGCGCGGCGGCACGCGCCTCGGCGGCCGCCACCTCGATGTCGTGGGCACTCGCCGGCTTGGCGACCGGGGCCGCGGGCTGCGGCGGACCGGGCACCGGGCCCTTGGGCTTCGGACCGGGCGTCGGCGCGGCCGGCCGCCGGGGCGGCATCGGCTTGGCCGAGACCCGGGGCCCACCGGGGGCCGGGGAGGGCGTCGGGGTCGGGGTCGGCGCCGGGGCGGCCGCCGGTGGGGCGGCCGGTGCCGGCGAGCCGGCGGAGGCGACGAACGCGCTGCGCAGCCGTCGGGCGACGGGCGCCTCGACGGTGCTGGACGCGGACTTCACGAACTCGCCCATCTCCTTGAGCTTGGCGAGAACGGTCTTGCTTTCGACCCCGAGCTCTTTTGCAAGCTCGTGTACGCGGGCCTTACCTGCCACTGCACTCCTCACTCCGAGGTCGTGCGGGCAGCACCCGCAGCGACCTCACTCGTGCACTTGAAGCCTGGTCATTTCAGGGACTTCATCGTGTGCTCATGTCGGTCGTCCTACCCTGCTAGCGACCCTCGCCCGGTCGGGCTGACCGGACGTAGTGGTTGGCGCATCGACGTGCTCCGCGAGCTCACCGTGGTCGGGGACCCCGGTGATGCGCAACGCACGCCCAAAAGCGCGTCGCCGCACCGCTTGCGCGAAGCAGGCCGGATCCGGGTGCATGTTCGCTCCCCGACCCGGCAGCCTGCGGGCCGGATCGGGCCGAAGGCTGTGACCAGCCTCGTCGCCGACCGCGACGATCCGCAGCAATTCGCTGGCCGGCGCACGTCGCCGGCAACCCACACAGGTGCGCTCCGGCAGCGCGCGTCGTACCACTGGAGAAAGTCTACCCCTAGGCGCCCGAGATCGCGCCGCCCGGCTCCGGGACGTGATCAGCCCCGCCCCGGCCGGCGGCGCCGGACTGCTCGGCGTCGGACCGGATGTCGATCCGCCAACCGGTCAACCGGGCAGCAAGTCGGGCGTTCTGCCCCTCCCGACCGATGGCGAGGGAGAGCTGGAAGTCCGGCACGGTGACCCTGGCGGTGCGGCTGGCGAGGTCGACCACCTCGACCCGCAGGGCCTTGGCCGGCGACAGGGCGTTGCCGACGAACGTCGCCGGGTCGTCCGACCAGTCGATGATGTCGATCTTCTCGCCGTGCAACTCGCTCATCACCGCGCGGACCCGCTGCCCCATCGGCCCGATGCAGGCGCCCTTGGCGTTGACGCCCTGGGTGGTGGAGCGGACCGCGATCTTCGTACGGTGACCCGCCTCACGTGCGATCGCGCCGATCTCGACCGTGCCGTCGGCGATCTCCGGCACCTCGAGCGCGAAGAGCTTCTTGACCAGCGCCGGGTGGGACCGGGAGAGGGTGATCTGCGGCCCGCGCATCCCCTTGGCCACGTGCACCACCACGCAGCGGATCCGCTCGCCGTGCGCATAGCGCTCGCCGGGCACCTGCTCGGACTGGGGCAGGACGCCCTCCAGCTTGCCGAGGTCGACGCTGACGATGCCCTTCTCGCTGCGCGCCTCGTGGGCCTGCACGACGCCGGTGACCAGGTCACCGTCGCGGCCCACGTACTCGCCGAAGTGCACCTCGTCGGTGGCCTCCCGCAGCCGCTGGAGGATCACCTGCTTGGCGGTCATGGCGGCGATCCGGCCGAAGTCGTGCGGGGTGTCGTCCCACTCCCGCACCACGGAGCCGTCGTCGTCCAGCTCCTGGGCGTAGACCAGGGCCGCGCCGGACTTGCGGTCGATCTCCACCCGGGCGTGCGACTCCGCACCCTCGGTGTGCCGGTAGGCGGTCAGCAGCGCGGTCTCGATCGCCGCGAGGATCGTGTCGAACGGGATCTCCCGCTCGCGCTCGAGTGCGCGCAGCGCCGCGAGGTCGATGTTCACCTCTCCTCGTCCTCCACATCATCTTCGTCGTCGAAGTCGTCGTCGGTGTCGTCCATGTCGTCGGGTTCGTCCGTCTCCTCGATCTCCTCGAGGCGGTGGAACTCGACCTGCACCCGGCCGGGGCCGAGCTCTGCGTACGTCCAGGCGGCGCGGCCGGCGTCGGTCTCCAGCACCACGCGCTCGTCGTCGGCCTCCACCACCCGGCCGGTGACCTGCCGGTCGCCGGCGGGCTGCTCGGCGGGCCGGCCGGGCAGGGCGCCCGCGCCGCGGGCGGTCACCTTCACCAGCCGGCCGACGTTGCGCCGCCAGTGCCGGGGCAGGGTGAGCGGCCGGTCCACGCCGGGGGAGCTGACCTCCAGCTGGTACTCCCCGGCGACGATGTCGCCCCCGGCCTCCTCGGCCGCGTCGAGGGCCGCGGAGACGGCCCGGGAGACCTCGGCGACGGCGTCCAGCCTGATCCCGCCGTCGGCGTCCACGATCACCCGCACCACGTGCCGCCGGCCGGCGCGGGAGACGGAGAGCTCCTCCAGGTCGTAGCCGGCGGCGGTGACCACCGGCTCGATCACCTCACGCAGCCGGGCCCGCCGGGCGGCGAGGTCGCCGCGCGGGCCGCCGGCACGCTCCCCGCCCCGTGGGGCGTCGGCGCGTCGGGGCCTCCCCGCCGGACCCGTCGACCTCGTGGCACGGCCACGCTGCGTCATCTCCGCACCCTCCTGCTGATCGACGGCACCCGGTCGGCCGCCATGCCGGCACGCCACCGGAGCTGACGCGCCGGTGGCTGCGCAGAGCGTAACGCGCCTGCCGGGCGCCGGGCCGGGCGGCGCACCGACGCCGGTGACCCACGTGCGGCCGGTGATGGTGTTGACTTGTCCGGTGGCGACGGGCAGAACGACACGACGCGGCGGAACAACCGGGCATTCCCGGCGAAACGTGCTGCGCGCCGGGGCACTCCTGGCGCTCGGCGGGGCGGCCGCGCCGCTGACCGGCTGCGGCCTCCTCGACCGCGACGACGACCCCACCCCCGGGCCCGACCCGCTCACGCCACTGCTCGACGAGGCGCTCCGGCTCGCCGCCGGGCACCAGGCCGCCGCCGCCGCGCACCCCACGCTCGCCGGCCTGCTCACCCCGATCGCCGAGGCGCACCGCGCGCACGCGGCCGAACTGGCCCGGGTCATCGGCGTCGCGCCGCCCTCGGGCTCCGCCCCGGCCTCGCCCGCCGAGCCGGGCGACCCGGCGGCGGCGCGGGCCGCGCTGCGCGAGGACGAACGCGCCGGCCGCGAGGCCGCGACCAGGGCCTGCGCGGCGGCGCCGGCCGAGCGGGCCGCGCTGCTCGCCTCGATCGCCGCCGCCCGGGCCACGCACGTGGAGGCGCTGAAGTGACCGCACCGACACCGTCCGGGCCGGCCGGGGCGCTCGCTGCGGCGCTCTCCGCCGAGTACGCCGCGATCTGGGCGTACGGGCCCATCGGGGTGCGCCTCACCGGCGCCGCCCGGACCGCCGCGCGGGAGGCCGAGGCCGCGCACCGGCGCCGCCGCGACGGCCTGATCGTGCAGCTGAGCGCCGGCGGCGGGAGCGTCCCGCCGGACCGGGCCGGCTACACGCTGCCGTTCCCCGTCACCGACCAGGCGAGCGCGCTGCGGCTGGCCGTCGAGGTGGAGGAGCGCACGGCCGCGTTCTGGCGGGCGGCGGTGCCGGCCACCACCGGCGCCGACCGGGACCGGGCCCTGGCCGCCCTGGTCGAGTACGCCCTGCGGGCCACCCGCTGGCGGCGGGCGGCCGGGATCACCCCGCTGACGGTGCCGTTCCCGGGCCGGCCCGCCTGACCGGTCGGCCCGTCGGCCCCGCTCCGGTTGCGGGTCGCATACCAGGTATGCATACTCCGTTGCCATGTCCATCCGTCACGGGCTGCTCGCCCTGCTCGAACGCGGCCAGATGTACGGCTACCAGCTCCGCGCCGCGTTCGAGGAGTCGACCGGCTCGACCTGGCCGCTGAACATCGGGCAGGTCTACACCACCCTGTCCCGCCTGGAGCGGGACGGGCTGGTCCGGTCGCTGCCCGAGAGCGAGGCGGGGCAGCGACCGTACGAGATCACCGACGCCGGGCGGGCGGACCTGGCCCTGTGGTTCGCCACCCCGATCAGCCGCACCGACCGGCCCCGCGACGAGCTGGCGATCAAGCTGGCCCTCGCGCTGACCACCCCCGGGGTGGACGTCCGGTCGGTGGTGCAGACCCAGCGCAGCGCGACCATGCGGGCGTTGCAGGAGTTGACCCGGTTGAAGTACGCCAGCGACCGCCCCGAGGACCTGCCGTGGCGGCTGGTGCTCGACGCCATGGTCTTCCAGGCCGAGGCCGAGGTGCGCTGGCTGGACCACTGCGAGACGAGCCTCGTGCGCTACCGTCCGGCGGAGCCCGGCCGCGTCCCGCCGACGCCTGCCGAGGCGGTGGACCGGGCGGACGAGGAGGCGCGACGGTGAGCACGGGGAACGGGCCGGCGGGCGGGAGCCCGACCACGCCCGTGCTCGACGTGCGTGACGTGCACCGCACCCACGGCGCCGGCGCGGCGGCCGTGCACGCGCTGCGCGGGGTGAGCCTCGCCGTGCACGCGGGGGAACTCGTCGCCGTGATGGGACCGTCCGGGTCGGGCAAGTCGACCCTGCTCGCCCTGGCCGGCGGGCTGGACGGCCCGACCGCCGGCGAGGTCCACGTGGAGGGACAGCCGCTCGGCGCGCTGGACCGGCGGCGGCTGGCCCAGGTGCGGCGCCGCCGGATCGGCTACGTCTTCCAGGACCTCAACCTGCTCGGCAGCCTCAGCGCCGTGGAGAACGTCGCCCTCCCCCTCGAACTCGACGGGACGGGCGTCCGGCGGGCCCGCCGGCTGGCGCTGGAGGCGCTGGCCGAGGTGGGCCTGACCGAGCTGGGCGACCGGTTTCCCGACCAGCTCTCGGGCGGGCAGCAGCAGCGGGTGGCGATCGCCCGCGCACTCGTCGGCGAGCGCCGGCTGGTGCTCGCCGACGAACCGACCGGCGCGCTGGACTCGCAGACCGGTGAGGCGGTGCTGCACCTGCTGCGCCGGCGGGTCGACGCCGGGGCCGCCGCCGTGCTGGTGACTCACGAGGCGCGGCACGCCGCCTGGGCCGACCGGGTGGTCTTCCTCCGCGACGGGGTGCTGGTCGACACGACGGCCCCGCTGGGCAGCGTGGAGCAGCTGTTGAGCGGCAGCGGTCGGTGAGCCGGGGCCGGGGCGGCCGACTCGCCCGGGCGACCGGCTCCTGGTGGGCCGCGCTGCGCATCGCCCGGCGGGAGGCCCGGCGGGCCCGGGGGCGTACGGCGCTGGTGCTGGCGATGATCACGCTGCCGGTGCTGGTGCTGACCTTCACCGCGGTGAGCTGGCGGATGTCCGAGCTGACTCCCGCCGAACGGACCGACCGTCAGCTCGGCGCGGCCGACGCGGAGCTGAGCTGGGTGGTGCGGCACCCGATCGTGCAGAGCGCCTGGGGCGACGCCTGGCAGGCCGACCGGGAGGACGCGCCCCCGGCCGGGGTCGTCACCGCCGAGCAGGTGGCCGCCCTGCTGCCGGCCGGGAGCCGGGTGGTCCCGCTGCACCGCTGGGTGTCGTTCGACGCCCGGGTCGGCGAGCGGATCGACGACACGATCGCGGGACGCGCCGTGGACCTCGCCGACCCGCTCGGGCGGGGGCTGGTCCGGTTCCACTCGGGGCGGGCGCCGGCCGGGCCGGGCGAGATCGCGGTCAGCCCGGCGGCCCTGCGCCGCCTCGACGTCCGCCTCGGCGGCACCGTCACCTCCGGCGACGGCGCCCGCTCCTGGCGGGTGGTCGGGGTGGCCGAGTACCCCGACGACCTGGGCGCGGTGGTGACGCTGCACCCGTCGGAAGGGCGGATGGAGACCGAGCCGGACGCGAGCTGGCTGGTCGACCTGCCCGGTGCCGTCGACGAGGGACTGTTCCGCCGGCTCAACGGGCACGGCATCCGGGTCCACGCCCGCACTCCCGCCCCGGCGTCGGACACCGTCACCTTCGCACCGGGCAGATTCTCCTCGATGGACGTGGAGGGGATGAGCGTCTCCGTGCTCGTCGGCGGGCTGGGGCTGCTGGAGGTGGTGCTGCTCGTCGGGCCGGCGTTCGCGGTCGGCGTACGGCGGCGACGGCGGGAGCTCGCGCTGGTGGCGGTGGCCGGCGGGGACGACGCCCACCTGCGCCGGATCGTGCTGGCCGACGGCGTGGTGCTGGGCGCCCTCGGCGCCGCCGTCGGGGTCACGCTGGGCGTCGCCGCCGCGTTCGCCGGCCGCCCGCTGGTGGAGCAGCACCTCTACGGCGCGCGCTTCGGCGCGTACCGCTGCTGGCCGGAGGCCCTCGCGGCGATCGCCGCCGTCGCGGTGCTGGCCGGGGTGCTGGCCGCGCTGGCCCCGGCCTGGACGGCCGCCCGGCAGGACGTGGTGGCGGGGCTGGCCGGCCGGCGCACCCCGCCCGCGCACCGGCGGCGCTGGCTCACGGCGGGAGTGGCCCTGGCCGTCGGCGGGGCGGCGGTCGCCGCGGCGGGGGCGGCTCGGACGGCGCCGGCGGTGATCCTCGCCGGCCTGGTCCTCGGCGAACTGGGGCTGGTCTTCGCCACCCCGACGCTGGTCGGCCTGCTCGCCCGACTCGGTCGGTCGCTGCCACTGGCGCCCCGGATCGCCCTGCGCGACGCCAGCCGCAACCGGTCGTCCACCGCACCCGCGATCTCCGCCGTGATGGCGGCCGTCGCCGGGAGCGTCGCCATCGGCGTGTACCTGGCCAGCGACGACGCCAGATCGGCCACGATGTACCGGCCCGCCCTGCCCTCCGGCACCGTGCTGGTGACCAGCCACGGCCCGAACGAGCCGCCCGCCCTGCCCCGGGTCGCCGAGGCGGCCCGCGCCCACCTGGGGGTGCGGGCCGTGGCGCCGCTCGCGGAGCCCGGGTGCGGCCAGGAGACCGAGTCGTGCGTGGTCTCGCCGGTGCTGCCGCCCGAGCGCGCCTGCCCGTGGATGCCCGGCGACCGGCTGAGCCCGGCACAGCAGCGGCGGGCCCGCGCGGACGCCCGCTGCGCGGGACCGGAGGACCACCTCGGCGGGTACTTCCACGTGGTGGTCGACGACGGCACGGCGCTGCCGGTGCTCACCGGCGCCGCCCCCGCCGACGTCGCCGCCGCCACCGCCGTGCTGCGGGCCGGCGGCGCGGTGGTGACCGATCCGCGTTACGTGGTGGACGGGCGGGTCGGGGTCAGGGTGACCCGCCCCGGACAGGCCCGGCCCGACACCCCGACGACCACCACCGTCGCCGGGTACCCGCTGCCCACCGGGCTGGGCGCGCACCGGCTGCTGCTCTCCCGGCCGGCCGCCGAACGGCTCGGGCTGACCGTCCGCCCGCTCGGCTGGGTGATAACCGCCGACGGCGTGCCCGACGAGGACCGGCAGGACCGGTTCGTCGCCGCCGTGCGCCCGCTCGGCGCGCAGGTGGAGATCGAGCGGGGTGCCCTGGCGGACACGGGACGGCCGCTGCTGCTCCTGCTGGCCGCCGCCGCCGGGGTGGTCACCGTGGGCGCCGCCGGCATCGCCACCGGGCTGGCCGCGGCCGAGGGGCGGGCGGACCTGTCCACCCTCGCGGCGGTCGGCGCCGGCCCGGGGCTGCGCCGGCTGCTCTCGCTCTGCCAGTCCGGGGTGATCGCCGTGCTGGGCTCCGCGCTCGGCATCGTCGCCGGCCTCGGCTCCGCGACGATCATCCTGACCGCCCTCAACCGCCGGTACGCCGGCCTCTGGCCGGTCGCGGAGCCGTACCCCGTGGTGGTCCCGTGGACCACGCTCGGCGTCCTGGTGGTGGTGCCGCTGGTCGCGATGCTCGGCGCGGGCCTGTTCACCCGGTCCCGGCTGCCGGTCGAGCGACGTCTCGACTGACGGGCCGCGAGCGGGCACACTGGTCGCCGTGCCCGTACTGGGAGCCCTCACCCGCCGTGTCGGTCACCACCGCTGGTTCGGCGCCGCCGTCCGCCTGCTCGTCCCCGCCGACCGGCTGGTGGGGCGACTCACCCGTGGGCGCGTGGTCGCGCTCGGGCTCATCCCGTCGCTGGTCATCACCACCACCGGCCGCCGCTCCGGCAAGCCGCGCAGCAACCCGCTGCTCTACGTGCCCGACGGCGACGCGTACGTGGTGGTCGGCTCCAACTTCGGCCAGGCCCACCAGCCCGGCTGGGCGATGAACCTGCGCGCCGATCCCGCCGCCGAGGTGGCCGTGAAGGGCCGCCGCGTCCCGGTGCGCGCGCAGGTCGCCACCGGCGCCGAACGGGACCGCCTCTGGGCGCTGCTGGTCACCGAGTGGCCCGCCTACCGGGCGTACGCGCAGCGGGCCGGCGGCCGGGAGATCCTCGTCTTCCGGCTGGTGCCCACCGGGCGCGGCGTGCCGGACGGGGCGACCGCCCGCGAATAGGGTGGTGCGGTGACCGGCGCCGACGGCGGAGTCCACTCCGACGATCCACGGTGGGCGGTGGCCGAGCGCGTCGCCGACGCCGTGCGCCGCCGGTTCCCGGCCGACGTGCTGGCGGTCGCGGTGCACGGCCCGCTCGCCCACGGCGACGACGACGGCGGCGGCAACGGCGAGGTCGGGCTGCTGGTGGTGACGTACCGGCCCGGCGGCGGGCCGTCCCCGGCGACCCGCCGGGTCGACGGCGTGCTGGTCGACCTGACCGTGGCCGGCGCGGACGACTACCTGCGCCAGGCCCGGGTGATCTCCCCGCTCTGGCCGTTGACCGCCGACCGGTACGTCAGCACCCGGGCGCTGCACGATCCGACCGGCTGGCTGCGCACGCTCCGCGACGAGCACCTCGGTCGGCTGGCCCGGGCCCGGCCGGCCGAGTTCAGCACGGCGGCCCGCCGGGCCTGGTACCGGGGCGGCGCGGCGCACGCCCGGGCCGCCCGGCTGGCCGAGTGGTACGAGACCGACCAGGCGCTGCTGATGCTCGGCGAGGCGCGGCTCGCGGCGGCGACGGTCAACGGCCTGCTCAGTCGCACCTACTTCCGCGACCCGGGCGACGCGGTGCGCCGGACGGGCCTGGCGGGCGCGGACATGACCGAGGTGGGCGCCGTCCTGGCCCGCCAGGCCGACGAGCTGGCGGCCCGGGGCCGCCCCGTCGACGGCACGGTCGACGACCTGCTCGACGGCTGACCGTCAGCCGAGGCCGCCCTGGACGCCGATGAGGGCGCCGATGAGGTACGTGGCGCCGGCCGCCGCCGCGCCGAGCAGGAGCTGACGCAGGCCACCGGACCACCAGGGCCGGGCGGTGAACCGGGCGACGACCGCCCCGGCCACGAAGAGCCCGAGCCCGCCGACGGCGAGCGCCAGCCACAGGCTCGTCGCGCCGAACAGGTAGGTCAGCAGCGGCACCAGCGCCCCGAGCGAGAAGAACACGAACGACGAGATCGCGGCCGCCCAGGGGCTGGGCTGCTCGTCCGGGTCGACGCCGAGCTCCTCCCGCACGTGCACCCGCAGCGCCTCCTGCGGGTTGCGCCGGACGGCCTGGGCGACCTCCATGGCGAGGTCGTGCGGGAGCCCGCGGGCGACCCACGCCTGGGCCAGCTCGCGCGCCTCGGCCTCGGGGTGCCGCTCCAGCTCGCGGCGCTCCTTGGCGACCTCGGCCGCGACCTGTTCGTTGGCCGAGCGGACGCTGGTGTACTCCCCCAGCCCCATCGAGATGGCGCCGGCCACCAGGCCGGCCACGCCGGTCAGCACGACGTTGCGGGGCGACACCCCGCCACCCGCCACGCCGGCGATCAGGGCGATGTTGGTGACCAGCCCGTCCATCGCCCCGAAGACGGCGGGGCGCAGCCAGCCGCCCGAGACGTCCGCGTGGTGCGCCTCACGCAGTGCCGCCGGGGTGTCCGTCACGGCAGCGTGAGAATCTCGTGACCGTCCTCCGTCACCACGATGGTGTGCTCGAACTGGGCCGTCCACCTGCGGTCCTTCGTCACCACGGTCCAGCCGTCGTCCCACATGTCGTACTGGTGGGTGCCGAGGGTGATCATCGGCTCGATGGTGAAGGTCATCCCCGGTTCCATGACGTCCGTGGGGCGGGGGCTGTCGTAGTGCGGCACGTAGAGCCCGCTGTGGAAGGCCTCGCCGATGCCGTGGCCGGTGAAGTCGCGCACGACGCCGTAGCCGAAGCGCTTCGCGTACGACTCGATGACCCGGCCGATCACGTTGATCTGGCGGCCCGGGGCGACCGCGCGGATGCCGCGCATCATCGCCTCGTGGGTCCGCTCGACCAGCAGCCGGGCCTCCTCGCTGACCTCGCCCACGCAGAAGGTGGCGTCCGTGTCGCCGTGCACGCCGTCGAGGTACGCGGTGACGTCGACGTTGATGATGTCGCCGTCCACGAGCACGGTGGAGTCGGGGATGCCGTGGCAGATCACCTCGTTGAGGCTGGTGCAGCAGGACTTGGGGAAGCCCTTGTAGCCCAGCGTCGACGGGTAGGCGCCGTGGTCGCAGAGGAACTCGTGCACGACCCGGTCGATCTCGTCGGTGGTCACGCCGGGCTTGCAGTGCTCGCCGGCGAGCTGGGTGGCCTGCGCGGCGAGCCGACCGGCGACCCGCATCTTCTCGATGGTCTCCGGGGTCTGCACGTGCGAACCGCGCCACTCCTGTGGACGCTTCTTGCCCACGTACTCCGGGCGGACGATGTGGGCGGGCACGGGCCGCAACGGGGTGAGCGTGCCTGGGGTCAGCGGCGCACGGACGGTCATGGGGCGAGTTTATCGCCGCACGCGGTGGTGACCGCCGCCACCGGCCGCCCGGAGCGGTTGTTGCCGCGGCAGGCCCGCTGTGCCATTGTGGCTCCGTGGATCAAGGGGTTGGCGCGTCTCCAGTCTTCTCCGCCCAGGCGGAGATCGACGGCGGCCATCTCCGCGTCCTGGTGACCGGCGAGGTCGACATGGCCACCGCCGACGTCATGTACCAGACCGCGCTGCGGGAGCCGGCCGAGCGGGTGACGCTCGACCTCCGGGCGGTCACCTTCTTCGACTCGGCGGCGATCCACGCCGTGGTCCGGCTGGCCCAGCACCTCCCCGACGCGCTCACCGTGCTGCCGTCGCGGCAGGTCCACCGGGTGCTGGACATCTCCGGCCTGGGCGACCAGGCCTGGCTGCGCCCGGCCTGAGCCCTCCCGCCGCCGGGCCCGCCGCCGTCGCGCGCCGGAGCGCCGCCGGCCGCGCGGTCAGTCCGCCAGCCGCCGGCGCAGCGTCACCTCGGTCCCCTCGGCGGTACGGGTCACCGACAGCTCCCCCAGCGCCTCGATCAGGGACAGTCCCCGGCCCCGGAAGCCCGATCCGGTCGACTCCCGCCACCGGCCGCTGTCGCGCACGGTGGCGACCACCGTGCGGTCGGAGATGGTCACCTCGACGCTGATCGTCGGCTCGACCGGCTCGACCGGGTGCTCGATGGCGTTGGCGGCCGCCTCGGAGACGGCGACGGTCAGGTCGAACAGGTCCGTCTCGGTGACCCGGTGCGCGACGAGGAAGTCCTCCAGCCGCTTGCGCAGCAGGCTGAGCCGGGTGGGATCGGCCGGCAGCCGCAGCGCGAACCGGTCGAGTTCCGCCGCCTCCAGGGCGAGCACCGCGACGTCGTCGCGCAGGGGCCGGCCGGCGACACGCTCCACCACGGCGTCGATCAGGTCGGTCACGTGCTCGCCGGGGGTGGCCGCGTCCTGCCGCAGCGTGGCCAGCGCGGCGTCGATGCCGCGCTGCCGGTCCTCGATCAGCCCGTCGGTGTAGAGCAGCAGCCGGTCACCGGCGGCCAGCGCCCCCTCGACCGTCCGGTAGGTCGTGTCGGGGATCGCCCCGACCGGCGGCCCGAGCGCCCGGTCGTGCAGGAGCGCCACGTCGTCTCCTCGGATCAGAAGGGGGGACGGGTGACCGGCGCTGGCGTACCGCAGCCGGCCGGTGCGGGGGCTGAACCACAGGCAGAACACGGTCGCGAAGGAGCGGCCCTCGGCGGTGCCGACGAGCCGGTTGAGCCGGGTCAGCGAGTCACCGGGGTCGAAGCCCTCCAGGACGTACGCCCGCAGTCCGTTGCGGAGCTGGCCCATCGCCGCGGCCGCCCGCACGCCCTTGCCGACCACGTCGCCGATCGCCAGCACGAGCTCGTCGTCGCCGAGCGCGATGACGTCGTACCAGTCCCCGCCGACCTCCACGTCCGCGCTGCCCGGCAGGTAGCGGCTGGCCACCACGGCGCCCGGCAGCTGCGGCAGCGACCGGGGCAGCAGGCTGTGCTGGAGCGTGGTGGCGATGCGGTGCTCGGCCTCGTAGAGCTGGGCGTTCTCCAGCCGCACCCCGACCAGCCGGGCGAGCTGGGTGAGCGCGGCCTCGTCGGTGTAGGTCCCGTCGCCGTCCGGGCGCCAGACCCGCAGCTCCCCGAGCCGTTCGCCGGCGGTGCCGGTCAGCGGCAGCACGAAGGAGGGCTCGATCGAGGCCAGCCCGCCGCCGTCGGCCTCGAAGCGCATCCCGGTGGCCGAGACCGCCACCCGGGCGGCCTCGGCGAGGCTCAGGGCGTGCCGCGCGGCGACCTGGAGCACGTCGGCCGTGGAGCGGGCGGTGTTGACCGCGACCGCCGCATCGGCCAGGGCCCGCAGCCCACGGATGATCTGGCCGCGCAACTGGCCCAGCTCGACGTTGGCGCGCACCCGGGCGGTCAGCTCCTGGCCGGAGAAGGGCTTGGTCAGGTAGTCGTCGGCGCCGACCGCGAGCCCGGCGACCTCCTCGGCGGAGCCGGCCCGGGCGGAGAGCAGCACGATCGGCACGTGCCGGGTACGCGGATCCGCGCGCAACGCGGCGACCAGCCCGAACCCGTCCAGCCGGGGCATCATCACGTCGGTCAGCACCAGGTCGAACGAGCCGTCGACGGCGTGCCGCAGCGCCTCCACGCCGTCGGTGACCGCGACCACCTCCCAGGACGGGGAGAGCAGCCGGGTGACGTGCTCGCGGAGGTCGGCGTTGTCGTCGGCGACCAGGATCCGGCCGGCCGCGCCGGTCCCCCGGGTCGACCCACCGCCGCCGGCCGACCCGGTGGTGCCGGTCCAGAGCGCCGTCTCCGTGACGTAGAGGTCGGCCTGCGCCAGCTCGACCTGCGCCGGGGTGCCGGAGTCGACGACCCGCTCGGCCGGCAGGTGGCCGGCGCCGAACGGAACGGTCACCGTGAACGTGGTGCCCTCGTCGACCCCGCTGCGCACGGCCACCTCGCCGCCGTGCATCTCGACCAGCTCGCGGACCAGCGCCAGACCGATCCCGGTGCCCTCGTGGCTGCGCGACCGCACGCCGGGGACCCGGTGGAAGCGCTCGAAGATCTGCGGCAGTTCCTCCGGCACGATGCCGACGCCGGTGTCGGTGACCTCCAGCCGGGCGGCCCCGTCGACCGCGCGGATGCGCACCCGGATCTCGCCGTCGAAGGTGAACTTCACCGCGTTCGAGACCAGGTTGAGCACGACCTTCTCCCACATGTCCCGGTCCACGAAGACCGGCGCCGGCAGCGGCGGGCAGTCCACGACCAGGCGCAGCCCGGTCCGCTCGGTGGCCGAGCGGAACGTGCTGGCCAGGCGGGCGGTGTAGTCGGCGAGGTCGGTGGGCTGGTAGCGGGCGGCGAGCCGCCCGGACTCCAGCCGGGAGAAGTCGAGCACCGTGTTGACCAGCTTGAGCAGCCGCAGCGCGTTGCGGTGCATGGTGGTCAGCCGGTCGGTGTACGCCTCGGGCAGCGTCGGGTCGGCCAGCAGGTCCTCCAGCGGGCCGAGCACCAGGGTCAGCGGCGTGCGGAACTCGTGGCTGACGTTGGCGAAGAAGTTGGTCTTGGCCCGGTCCAGGGCCGCCAGCTCGGTGGCGCGGGCGCGTTCCTGCTCGTACGCCTGCTGCCGCCCGACGGCCCGGGAGATCTGCGCGGCGACCAGGTCGAAGAAGTCCCGGTACTCGTCGGTGAGCGGCAGCCGGCGGGCGAGGCCGACCGCCAGCGTGCCGACGGTCTCGTTCCCGGCGGTGACCGGCAGCACCAGCGCCTGGCCGGTCGCGTCGGCCGGGGCCTCGGCGAGCAGGTCCGCCACGGCGACGGTGGCGGCGCCGGCGGCGGCGGCGAGCCGCGCCGGTGGGGGCGTGACGACGGCCCGGCGGTCGACGCCGCTGCACCCGGCCAACGCCACGTCGCCGGCCGCGTCGGGCAGGTGCACCAGCGCGAACGGCACGTCCGACCGGTGCCGGTCGAGCACCGCCGCGGCGACCCGACCGAGTTCGGGCCTGCTGTCCACCTCGGCCAGCTCGGTGCCCAGCTCGGCCAGCAGCCGCAGCCGGCGCTCCCCGATCACCCGGCCCGTGGTCTCGTTGACGATGCAGAAGACACCGTCGACGGTGCCGTCGGCGCCCAGGATCGGGTCGTAGGAGACGTCGAAGTACGTCTCCTCCAGGAAGCCGCGGCGGTCGAGCGCGAAGGGGTGGTCCTGCGCGCGGTACGACCGGCCGTCGCGCCGGACGCCCGCCAGCAGCGGCCCGAGCACGCTCCAGGTCTCCGCCCAGTGCTCGCGGGCCGGCCGGCCCAGCACGTCGGGGTGCTTGTCACCGATCGTGGGGCGGTAGGCGTCGTTGTAGAAGGCGAGCTCGTCCTCGCCCCAGAACATGACGATCTGCGCGCTGGAGGCGAGCATCATGCCGATCGCCGCGCAGAGCGTCGTCGGCCAGCGGTCGGGGGTGCCGAGCGGGTGGGCGGACCAGTCGAGTCGCCGCAGCAGCTCGCCCATCTCACCGCCGCCGGCGAAGGCGGCGGCCAGCAACGGGGGGAACTCGGCGTCCCGGCCTGCCTCGGACGGGCAACCCCCGTCCACGCCCCCCTGGGCCGAGCTCATAGTTCCTCCCGCTCCGGCCATCACCGCCTCGGCCCGGTGATCCAACCGGCCGTGCCCGCTTGGTACCCCGACGGACGAGCAACGTAACGCATGCAGCCCGGCGTGCGCTGTTTACGTTCGCCTCACCCGGCTGCCATCTTCCGACAGCGGCGTCGTGGGATCGGGTCCACACGGGACGGCTGGTCAGCCGAATCCGCACCAGGGCGGCATTTCAGTCCCGTGCACGGGACGATACCGCGCCGCCCAGGTATTGCCCGGCGAGCGACTGTGATGTGCGACACCCCCGACCGTTCCCCGACAGTGGGGGAAGGGGGTGTCACCGACACGCCGGTCCGGCCCGGCCGGGTGGCTCAGCCTTCCCCGGTGGCCCGGTTCTCCCCGGCGGCCCGGCCTTCCCCGGTAGCCCGGTTCTCCCCGGCGGCGCGGACCAGGGCGGCGATCGGTCGGGGGTCGGGCTCGTTCTCCGGGTGCCACTGCACGCCGAGCAGGAAGGGCCGGTGCGGATCCTCGACCGCCTCGACCACCCCGTCGTCGGACCAGCCGGTCACCGTCAGCCGGCCCGGGTCGGCCACCGCCTGGTGGTGGTAGGAGTTGACCCGGCCCACGCCGGCCATCACCGTGGCGGCCAGGCTGCCCGGGGCGAAACGCACGCCGTGCCCGCCGTAGACGCCCGGGGCGGGGCGGTGCAGGTCGTGCCCCACCAGGTCCGGCAGGTGCTGGTGCAACGAGCCGCCCGCGGCGACGGCGAGCAGCTGCATCCCCCGGCAGACGCCGAGCACCGGCAGGTCGGTGTCGAGCGCGGCGGTGAGCAGGGTCAGCTCGCCCGCGTCGCGCCCCGGCCGGGTCTCGGTGCGGGGTGCCGGCGGCTGGCCGTACCGGGCCGGGTCGACGTCCGCGCCGCCGGCCAGGAGGAGCCCGTCGAGCAGCCGCAGCACGTCCGCGTCGCGGTCGTCCGGGGGCAGCACCACCGCCCGGCCGCCGGCCGCGGTGACCGCCCGGACGTACGCCTCGGGCACCAGCACCGCCGGCACGTCCCGCCACACCCCCCAGGCGACCGGCTCGATGTACGCGGAGATCCCGATCAGTGGCCGGCTCACAGCGGGGTGACGTACGCGCCGGTGATGCCGCCGTCCACGACGAACTGCGCGGCGGTCATGAAGGACGAGTCGTCGCTGGCCAGGAACGCCACCGCGGCGGCGATCTCCTCCGGCTTCCCGAACCGCCCCATCGGCACGTGCACCAGCCGGCGGGCGGCCCGCTCCGGGTCGGCGGCGAAGAGCTCCAGCAGCAGCGGGGTGGCGACCGGGCCGGGGCAGAGCGCGTTGACGCGGATGCCCTCGCGGGCGAACTGCACGCCCAGCTCCCTGGTCATCGCCAGCACCCCGCCCTTGCTCGCCGTGTACGCGATCTGCGAGGTGGCCGCCCCCATCAGCGCCACGAACGACGCGGTGTTGATGATCGAGCCCCGGCCCTGCCGGCGCATGTGCGGGATGACGTGCTTGCAGCAGAGGTAGACGCTCGTGGTGTTGACCCGCAGCACGCGCTCCCAGGCGTCCAGCCCGGTGGTCAGGATGGAGTCGTCCTCCGGCGGGGAGATGCCGGCGTTGTTGAACGCCACGTCGATCCGCCCGTGCCGCTCGGCCACCCCGTCGAAGAGGTCCCGCACGGCCGCCTCGTCGGCGACGTCCGTGGCGACGAACTCGCCGCCGACCTCCTCGGCGGCCCGCCCGCCCGCCTCCGGGTCGACGTCCACGCAGACCACCCGGGCCCCCTCGGCGGCGAACCGCCGCACGGTGGCCAGCCCGATCCCGCTGCCCGCTCCGGTGACCACTGCCACCCGGTCCTCAAGACGACCCCGCACCTGCTCACTCCTCCGTTGCGATGAACACGTTCTTGACGTCGGTGAAGGCGTGCAGCGCGTCCGGGCCCAGCTCGCGGCCCAGCCCGGAACGCTTCATCCCGCCGAACGGCGTCCAGTACCGCACCGAGGAGTGCGAGTTGACGCTGAGGTTGCCCGCCTCCACGGCCCGCGCCACCCGCACCGCCCGGCCCACGTCGCGGGTCCAGATCGAACCGGACAGGCCGTACTCGGTGTCGTTGGCGAGGCGGATCGCGTCGGCCTCGTCGTCGAACGGGAGCACCGAGACGACCGGGCCGAAGATCTCCTCGCGCCAGTGCCGGTCCGCGGCCGAGTCGGCGAGCAGCACCGTCGGGGCGTACCAGAAGCCCGGACCGTCGGGGCGGGAGCCGGTGAAGGCGACCGTCGCCCCGTCGACGTACCCGGCCACCCGGTCGCGCTGGGCGGCGGAGATCAGCGGGCCCATCTCGGCGCTCTCCCGGGCCGGGTCCTCCACGCGCAGCGCGCGCACCGCCGGTTCGAGCAGTTCCAGGAACCGGTCGTACACCGGCCGCTGGACCAGGACCCGCGACCGGGCGCAGCAGTCCTGACCGGCGTTGTCGAAGACGGCGTACGGGGCGGTGGCCGCCGCCCGCTCCAGGTCGGCGTCGGCGAAGACGAGGTTGGCGCTCTTGCCGCCCAGCTCCAGGGTCAGCCGCTTCACCTGCGCGGCGCAGCCGGCCATGATCCGGGTGCCCACCTCGGTGGAGCCGGTGAAGCAGACCTTGCGGACGGCAGGGTGGGTGACGAAGCGCTCCCCCACCACGGGCCCTCGGCCCGGCAGCACGGTGAACACGTCGTCGGGCACGCCCGCCTCGCGCGCCAGCTCGGCCAGGCGCAGCGCGGTCAGCGGGGTCAGCTCGGCGGGCTTGAGCACCACGGCGTTGCCGGCCGCGAGCGCCGGCGCGAAGCCCCAGGCGGCGATCGGCATCGGGAAGTTCCACGGCACGATCACCCCGACCACGCCGAGCGGCTCATGGAACGTCACGTCCAGCCCGCCCGGCACGGGGATCTGCCGCCCGGTCAGCCGCTCCGGCGCGCCCGCGTAGTAGTCGAGCACGTCGCGGACGTTGCCCGCCTCCCACCGCGCGTTGCCGATGGTGTGCCCGGCGTTGCGCACCTCCAGCCGCGCCAGCTCCTCCAGGTGCGCGTCGACCACCGCCGCGAACCGCCGCAGCACGCGCGCCCGCTCCCCCGGCGCCACCCCCCGCCAGCGCCGGAAGGCCGCGTCCGCCCGCGCGATCGCCGCATCGACCTCCTCGACCGGCGTGTCGGCCACGAACCCCACGACCTCCCCGGTCGCCGGATCCACCACCTCACTCACGCGCCCACCCCCTCCCTCCATCCGTACCCCCGCCCCCTACGTCCCCGGCCCCCGGTCCCCGGGCGGCGTCGATCATGCAGTCGTGGTGCCTCACGAAAGCCGCCGATCGCCATCAGCCGCCCACCAGAACTCCATGATCGACGGGGTCGGGGGGGGGTGGGGTCAGAGGCGTTCGAAGCCACGGAAGAGTTCCCAGTCCGTGACGGCGGCGTCGTAGGCCGTCAGCTCGATCCGCGCCTGGTTGGCGTAGTGGGCCGCCACCTCGTCGCCGAACGCCTCGGCGGCCACCGTCGAGCCCTCCCAGAGGGCCAGGGCGTCGCGGAGCGTGCCGGGGACCCGCTCGGCGGCCGGGTCGTCGTACGCGTTGCCGGTGCACTCCTCGCCCAGTTCCAGCTCCCGCTCGATGCCGTGCACCGCGCCGGCGACGAGGGCGGCGATCGCCAGGTACGGGTTCACGTCCGCCCCCGGCACCCGGTTCTCCACCCGCATGCCCTGCCCGTGCCCGACCAGGCGCAGCGCGCAGGTGCGGTTGTCCGTGCCCCAGCGCAGCGCGGTGGGCGCGAACGACCCGGGCTGGTAGCGCTTGTACGAGTTGATGTTCGGCGCGAACAGGAGGCTGAACTCGCGCATGGTGGCCAGCAGACCCGCCAGCACCCGCTGCCCGGTCACCGACAGGTGCGCCGGCCCGTCGCCGAGCATCGCCGACCGGCCGTCGGCGTCCCGCAGCGAGAAGTGGATGTGGCAGGAGTTGCCCTCCCGCGCGTTCGGCTTGGCCATGAAGGTGATCGACATGCCCTCCTGGGCGGCGATCTCCTTCGCCCCGTTCTTGTAGATCACGTGGTGGTCGGCGCAGGCCACCGCCTCGTCGTAGCGGAAGGCGATCTCGTGCTGGCCGAGGTTGCACTCCCCCTTCGCGCTCTCCGGCGTCAGCCCCGCCCCGGCCATCTCCCGCCGGATGCGGCGCAGCAGCGGCTCCACCCGGGCGGTGCCGAGCAGCGAGTAGTCCACGTTGTACTGGTTGGCTGGCGTCAGGTCCCGGTAGCCGCGCTGCCAGGCGTCCTCGTACGAGTCGCGGAACAGCACGAACTCCAGCTCGGTGCCGGCGTACGCGGTCAGCCCGTGCGCGGCCAGCCGGTCGAGCTGCCGGCGCAGGATCTGCCGGGGCGAGGCGACCACCGGGGACCCGTCCAGCCAGGCCAGGTCGGCCAGGAGCAGCGCGCTGCCCGGCTGCCAGGGCACCCGGCGCAGCGTGTCGAGGTCCGGCACCATGGCGAAGTCGCCGTAGCCGCGTTCCCAGCTGGACATCGCGTACCCGTCGACCGTGTTCATGTCGACGTCGACGGCCAGCAGGTAGTTGCAGCCCTCGCTGCCGTGCGCGACCACCTGGTCGAGGAAGTAGGGCGCGTGGAACCGCTTGCCCTGCAACCGGCCCTGCATGTCGACCAGGGCCAGCACCACGGTGTCGATCTCGCCCTCGGCGACGGCGACCCGCAGCTGTTCCAACGTGAGCGGAGCTTTCCTCATCGGCGGGCCTCCATCACCAAGGTCTACTGGCTAACCGGTCGACCGTCAATGCCCTCCCCGGCCTCCCGGCAACCGCCCCGGGCGCCGGGGGTTGCCGGCCGCGCCCTGTCGAGCTGCCCCGTGCATGAGACCGCCACGCACCGTGCCCGACGAGCCGGCCCGAGGCCGAGGCCGAGCCGGGCGAGGATGGGCGGGCCCGGGCGCCGCGCCTGGTGGGGCAGCTCGACAGGCGGCCGGGCGGCCGGGCACGACCCCGTGCCGGCCCGCCCGACACCCGCGTCGACCGCCACGCGGCCGGACGGCCGGGGGCCGGGCAAATTGCATTGCCGTTTCGGCTGGTCCGACGCATCCTTGAGCCCGTGACCAGGCCCGATCGCGACGGGCCACCGCCGGGCGCTCGGACCGCCCGGCACGCGGCGGCGCGGGGCACGTCACCTCTCTCTCACCGTACGGCGCTGCGCCGTACCCGACGCCCGCCCCGCGCCGCCGCCCACACCGCATCGCATCGCACCGCCCCGCAGCCCCGCCCCGCAGCCCCGCCCCGCAGCGCACCGCAGCGCCCCGCACCGCACCGCAGCGCACCGCAGCACATCGCAGCGCACCGCAGCGCATCGCCTCAGGCGAGCAGCAGGCCGGCGACCCAGAGCGCCGTGACGAGCAGGCCGGCGAGGAACTCGACCAGCATGGAGAGGCCGGCCGCCGCCACCGCCTGCTTCGTCGCCGGCCAGGCCAGCCGGGAGTCGCCCAGCCGGAGCCGCTCCGCCGCCCACACGCCGCCGACGAAGCCCAGCACCAGCCCGATCACCGGGATCACGAAGAAGCCGACCAGCCCCAGCAGGCCGCCGGCGAGCAGCGACGAGGTGGGCACTCCGGTGCGTTTCAGGTTCCGCCCCGGCCAGGCGTACTTCACGACGGTGCCGCCGGCGACGACCACGGTCGCGGCGGCGAGCACCGCCCAGCGGCCGGGACCGGCGCCGCCGAAGATCGCCCAGACCAGCACCCCGCCCCAGCACAGCGGCAGCGCCGGCAGGCCGGGCACCACCACCCCGGCCAGCCCGGCGAGGATCGCCAACCCGGCGAGTACGGCGACCGCTGCCTCGCTGTCCGTCAGGCTCATGCCGTCGCTCCCTCGTCGTCGCCGCGCAGCCGGGCGGTGATCTCCGCCGCCGGGGCGGGCGGGCCGAAGAACCGTCCCTGCCCGGTGTCGCAGCGCAGCGCGCGCAGCCGCTCGGCCTGCACCCCGGTCTCCACCGCCTCGGCGGTGACCCACAGCTCCAGCGCGTGCGCGAGCCGGACCAGCGCGTCCACGATCCGCTCGTCCCGGTGGTCGGCCACCGCCTCGGCGTCCTCGCCCCGGATGCCCTCGACGAACGGCCCCGCCAGCTTCAGGCAGTGGATCGGCAGCCGGCGCAGGTACGCCAGGTTCGAGTAGCCGGTGCCGAAGTCGTCGATCGCCAGCCGTACGCCGAGGGCCGCCAGCCGGTGCAGCGACCGCAGCGGCTCCCCCGCGGTGCCCATCACCGCGCTCTCGGTCAGCTCCAGTTGCAGCAGGTCCGCCGGCAGCCCGGTGGAGGCGAGCGCGTCGGCGACGGTGTCCACGATCCCCGGGTCCTCGGCCTGTCGCGCGGCCAGGTTGACGCTGACCACCAGCTGGGCCCGGGGGAACTCCCGCCGCCACGCCTCCGCGTCCCGGCAGGCCTGCCGCAGCACCCACTCGCCGAGCCGGACGATCAGGCCGGTCTCCTCGGCCAGCCCGATGAACCGGTCCGGCCCGATCAGCCCCAGCTCCGGGTGCTGCCACCGGACCAGCGCCTCCACGGCCAGCATCGAGCCCTCCAGCAGGGACACGATCGGCTGGTAGTGCACCACGAACTCGCCCCGGTCCAGCGCCGCCGGCAGCCCGGCGGCCAGGGCGGAGCGGGCGATGTCCCGGGCGCCGCGCTCCGGGTCGTAGACCGCCCACCGGCCCCGGCCCTCCGCCTTGGCCCAGTAGAGCGTGGTGTCGGCGGCCTTCATCAGCTCCGAGGCGCTCGTCCCGCCGACCGGGCACTCGACGATGCCGACACTCGCCGAGACCGCGAGCTGGTGCTCGCCGATGCGGACCGGGGCGGAGACCGCGGCCAGGGCCACCTCGGCGACCCGTACCGCGTCGTCGAGCCCGGCGCCGTCGTCGACCAGGATGACGAACTCGTCTCCGCCCATCCGGGCGACGAGGTGACCGCGGCCGGCGACGCACTCGGCCAGCCGCCGGGCGATCACCACGAGCAGCCGGTCGCCGAGGTCGTGGCCGAGGCTGTCGTTGACCGCCTTGAAGCCGTCCAGGTCGAGGAAGCAGACGCCGACCCGGTGGGCCGCGTCGGCGCCGTCGAAGACCCGGCCCAGTGTCTCGAAGAACAGGGTCCGGTTGGGCAGGCCGGTGAGCGGGTCGTGCAGCGCCTGGAAGCGCAGCCGCTGCTGGAGTTCGTACCGCGCGGTGATGTCCTCGATCATCGCGACGGTGAACCGCGGCCGGCCGTCGTCGTGGCGGATCAGCGAGACGGACAGGTCCGTCCAGACCACGCTGCCGTCCTTGCGGTAGTAGCGCTTCTCCACCCGGGCCCTGTCCTGCTTGCCCTCGATCAGCTCCTGGTAGAGCTCCCACATCCCGGCCGCGTCGTCGTGGTGGAACAGCGAGGCCACGTTGGTGTGCCGCAGCTCCTCGATGGAGTAGCCGAGCATGTCCGCGAACGCCTGGTTGACGTCGATGATCTGACCGTCGACGCCGGCGATGCCGATCCCCGTGGCCGCCCCCACGAAGACCGCACGGAACCGGGCCTCGCTGTCCCGCAGGGCCTGCTCCACCTCGTCGCGGGCCTGCCAGGCCGAGCGGGCGATCCGCTCCTGCTGGGCGAAGGTGCGGTCCCGCAGGGCCCGGGCGAAGCCGGCGGCGAGCCCGGCCTGCAACGCCGCGACCCGTTGCGTCGTCCCGTCCCGGTGGGCCCGGCCCGGCAGCACCCGGGCGGGGAACCGGCCGCCGAGGGCCCGCACCGACCAGTCGAGCACCCGGGGCTCGGTCAGGTGCGCCTCGACCAGCGCGCGCCCCACCTCCTCGGCCGGCCGGGGCGAGAACGGCTCGGCGAGCAGGGCCTGGGCCAGCCGCACGGTGTGCAGGTGCAGCAGGCGCTCGGTCTCGGCGGCGCTGAGCGGCACGAAACCGAGCCGGCGCACCGCCCGGGCCCACTCGGCCGCGTACCGCTGGGCGCCCGACCGGCTGAGGTCGTCGCCGCCGGGATCCGGGACGGCGGCCATCGGATCAGGCGGTGGGTTGGTCGTACCGGGCGACGCCGCCGAAGGCGCCGAACCGCTCCGGGTGGTCGTCCACGTCGGACGGCGAGTCGGGGCGCCACAGCGGCATGTGCACCACGCCCGGCTCCAGCAGCGTCCAGTCGCCGAAGAAGCTCGTCACCTCGGCCCGGGAGCGCAGCGTGATCTCGGTGTCGGTGCGCGCCGAGAGGCGCTGCGCGTCGAGCATCTCCTGCGGCTGGTCCTCGAACGTGGAGTGCGAGATGACCAGGTGGCTGCCCGGGGCCGCGGCGGCCCGGAGGGTGGCCAGGACGTCGCCGGGGCGGTCGGCGTCGGGAACGAAGTGGACCACCCCGGCGAGCAGGATGCCCAGCGGCCGGCCGAAGTCGAGCAGCCCGAGGTCCCGGGCGCCGGCCAGGATCCGCTCCGGCTCGCGCAGGTCGGCGTGGATCACCCCGGTCAGTTCGTCGCCGGCGAGCAGCTCCCGGCTGTGCGCCACCGCGACCGGGTCGATGTCGACGTAGACCACCCGGGCCTTCGGGTTGGCCGCCTGGGCGACCTCGTGCACGTTGCCGACGGTGGGGATGCCGGAGCCGACGTCGAGGAACTGGTCGATGCCGGCGTCGAGCAGCGTCCGCACCGCGCGGCGCAGGAACTCCCGGCCGGCGCGCATGGTCGCCGCCAGGTTCGGGGTCATGGCGGCGATCTGCTCGGCGAGCTGCCGGTCGATCTCGAAGTTGTGCGCCCCGCCGAGGAAGTAGTCGTACACTCGGGCCGCGCTCGGCCGGGAGAGGTCGATCTCGGCGGGAAGTCCGTCCGGCATCTGCACTGCTGCACCTCATGGTCGTCGCCGCGGTGCGGGAGGCAACCGGCGTCGGGTGCGTGGGGCACGCGAGGCACCGGCCGACCCGCGGGTCGTGTGGTGCTCACCACTCTAGGCCGCGAACTCCCGGCTCCGGGAGATCCCATGACCCACTTCGTCGGGCGGGGTGCGGGGGCCCGGCTGCGGGTCAGGCGGCTTCGAGCAGCAGCGAGATGCCCTGCCCGACGCCGACGCACATCGTGGCCAACGCCCGCCGGCCGCCCCGGCGGCGCAGCTCCAGCGCGGCCGTCAACGCCAGCCGGGCGCCGCTGGCGCCGAGCGGGTGCCCGAGCGCGATCGCCCCGCCGTTCGGGTTGACGTGCTCGGCGTCCGCCGGCAGCCCCAGCTCGCGCAGCACCGCGACGGACTGCGCGGCGAACGCCTCGTTCAGCTCGATCACGTCGACCGCGTCGAGGCCGAGGCCCAGGCGGTCGAGCAGCTTCCGGGTGGCCGGCACCGGCCCGACGCCCATCACCCGCGGCGGTACGCCGGCCGCGGCGGCGCCGGTGACCCGGGCCAGCGGGGTGAGGCCGTAGCGGGCCACGGCCCCCTCCGAGGCGACCAGCAGTGCCACCGCGCCGTCGTTCACGCCGGAGGAGTTGCCGGCGGTCACGGTGCCGCCCTCGCGGAACGGGGTGGGCAGCGCGGCGAGCTTCTCCAGCGAGGTCTCCCGGGGGTGCTCGTCGACCTCGACGAGCTTCGTCTCGCGCCGCCCCGCCGGCACGGTCACCGGCACGATCTCCTCGGCGAACCGGCCGTCGGCCTGCGCCTTGGCCGCCCGCTGCTGCGACCGGTACGCGAACTCGTCCTGCTCGGCGCGGCCGACGCCGTACTCGGCGGCGACGTTCTCCGCCGTCTCCGGCATGGAGTCGATGCCCCACTGCTTCTTCATCAGCGGGTTGACCAGCCGCCAGCCGATGGTGGTGTCGTAGACCTCGGCGGTGCGGGAAAACGGGGTGGTCGCCTTCGGCATCACGAACGGGGCGCGGCTCATGCTCTCCACCCCGCCGGCCACCACGAGGTCGGCCTCGCCGGCGACGACGGAGCGGGCCGCGGTGGCGAGGGCGTCCAGGCCGGAGCCGCAGAGCCGGTTGACCGTGCTGCCCGGCACCTCCTCGGGCAGCCCGCCGAGCAGCGCCGCCATCCGGGCCACGTTGCGGTTGTCCTCGCCGGCCTGGTTGGCGCAGCCGAGGATCACGTCGTCCACCCGCGCCCAGTCCACCGACGGGTGTCGGGCGACCAGTTCGCGGATCACGTGTGCGGCCAGGTCGTCGGGGCGGACGCCGGCGAGGGCGCCGGCGTACCGGCCGATCGGGGTGCGGACACCGGCCACCAGGTATGCCACGGTCATCAGCGCGATCCTTCGGGGGGTGGGAAGGGGCGGGGGCGGGCGGTTCCGGGTCGCGGGGACGCCCGGCAGCCAGGATATCCGCGCGCGCAGCGGATAGGTTGGCGGCATGGCCCGGGCCCAGTTCAGCGCAGAGACCAGCGGCGGCGGCGAGTTCGTCCGCCAGCCCAACCGGTTCACCGGTCGGGTCACCCCGGACTCCGACTCCCCGCCCGGCGGCGGGCCGGACGCGCAGGGCCGGTGGCCACTGGAGCCGGGCCGCTACCGGCTGATCTGGTGCCGGGCCTGCCCGTGGGCGCACCGGGCCCGGATCGTGCGCGGACTGCTCGGCCTTCAGGACGCGATCTCCCTCGGCACCGTGGACCCGGTCCGCGACGAGCGGGGCTGGCGCTTCGCCCTCGACCCCGACGGGTTCGACCCGGTGCTCGGCATCGGCTTCCTCTCCGAGGCGTACCTAACCACCGATCCCGACTACACCGGGCGGGTCACCGTGCCGGCGCTGGTCGACACGCGCACCGGCCGGGTGGTCACCAACGACTATCCGCAGCTCACCCTGGACCTGTCCACCCAGTGGCGCAGCCTGCACCGGCCCGGGGCGCCGGACCTCTACCCGCAGGCGCTGCGGCCGGAGCTGGACGCCCTGATGGCGGAGATCCACCGGGACGTGAACAACGGCGTCTACCGGTGCGGCTTCGCCACCTCGCAGGCCGCGTACGACGAGGCGTTCACGGCGCTGTTCGCCCGGCTCGACGCGCTGTCGGAGCGGCTGGCGGGCCGGCGCTACCTGATGGGCGACGCGATCACCGAGGCCGACGTGCGGCTCTTCACCACCCTGGTCCGCTTCGACGTGGCGTACCACGGGCACTTCAAGTGCAACCGGCACAAGCTCACCGAACTGCCGGTGCTCTGGGCGTACGCGCGGGACCTGTTCCAGACCCCGGGCTTCGGCGAGACGGTCGACTTCGACCACATCAAGCGGCACTACTACGGCACCCACGCGGCGATCAACCCGACGGGGATCGTCCCGCTGGGCCCCGACACCTCCGGCTGGACCACGCCGCACGGGCGTGGCTGAGCCGCGCCGGGCCGGCCCGCGCACCGCCCCGCCCCGGGCCGCCGCCGCCTCGGCGTCCGCCGCCTGCGTCGCGGCGGGCGCGGTCGCCGTGACCGTCGCCGTGGTCGCCGGTCCGGGGCCGGGTCCGACCGGGTACGTCAGCGAGGCGGGCGTCACCGACAGCGCGTACGCCCCGGCGTACCGGATCGGGGTCTTCGCCCTGGCCGCCGGGCTGCTGCTGCTCGCGGCGGCGCTGCCCCGGGTGCTGCGGGCGGCGGCCGGGCTGCTCGCGGTCGGGGGCGTCTTCACGCTGGTCTCCGGGGCGGTGACGTGCAGTGCGGGCTGCCCGCTGCCGCCGTTCGAGCGGGCCACCACGGCGGACCTGGTGCACGGCGCGGCGAGCATCCTCGCGGTGGCCGCGGTGGTCTTCGCGATGCTGGCGATCGCGCTCACCCGGGCCGCGTCGCCGGGGTTGCGCCGGCTGGCCGCGGTGGCCCTGGCGGCGGCCCTGCCGCTGGCGGGCGCGACCGCCGTGGCCCTGGTCGCCGTCGGGCGCGGCGGCCTGATCGCGGTCCTGGAGCGGCTGCTGCTGCTGGTGGCCGTCCTCTGGGGCGCGGCCACCGCGACCGCCGTCGCCCTGCGCCGGCAGGCGAGGGCGCCCCGTCGACGCCCGCGGTAGCCGGAGGCCCCTTCCGCACACCCGCTGTAAGGAGCGTCACCGTGACGGCTCCTTCCGCTGCATCGACCACCGGCGCTAGCCTCGGCGGCGATGACCAACGTCTGGCACCTGACCGTGCGCCTGTATGTCGACCTCCGACTGCAGGCCAGCGGCGTCTGTCCGGCGCAGCCGCTCTCCTGACGCTGCCCGTTCCGACCTCCAGACCCTGGGACACATCCTCATGGCTTCCGCCCTGCGCAAGATCCCCTTCTCCGTGCAGATCCTGCTCGGCCTCGTCCTCGGCGTGGCGCTCGGCTTCCTCGCCCGCGCCAACGACCTGAGCTGGCTCGCCAGCACCCTCGACACCGTCGGCGGCCTCTTCGTCCAGCTGCTCAAGCTGGCCGTGCCGCCGCTGGTCTTCACCGCCATCGTGGTCAGCGTCGTCAGCCTGCGCGGGGTGACCAACGCCGCCCGGCTGGCGCTGAAGACCCTGCTCTGGTTCGGCGTCACCGCGCTGATCGCGGTGGGCGTCGGCATCGGGCTCGGCGTGCTCACCGACCCGGGCCGCGGCGTCACCCTCGACACCGCCGGCGCCACCGCGCCCACGAGGACCGGCTCGTGGACCGACTTCCTCACCGGCATCGTGCCGACCAACCCGGTCGGCGCGTTCGTCGACGGCAACGTGCTCCAGATCGTCTTCCTGGCCCTCGTCGTCGGCGCGGCGGCGCTGCTGGTCGGCGAGGCCGCGGAGCCGTTCGTGGCGATCAACCGCGCGCTGCTGGAGATCGTGCAGAAGGCGCTGTGGTGGGTCATCCGGCTCGCCCCGATCGGCACCCTCGGCCTGATCGGCAACGCCGTCGCGTCGTACGGCTGGGACCTGGTGGCCCCGCTCGCCAAGTTCACCACCGCCGTCTACGTCGGCTGCGCGATCGTGCTCTTCGTGGTCTACCCGCTGCTGCTGGTGGGTGCCGGCCGGCTCAACCCGCTGCGCTTCTTCGCCGGCGCCTGGCCCGCGATCGAGCTGGCCTTCGTCTCCCGCTCCTCGGTGGGCACGATGCCGGTGACCCAGCGCTCGGTCGAGCGCCTCGGCGTCCCCCGCGAGTACGCCTCGTTCGCGGTGCCGTTCGGCGCCACCACGAAGATGGACGGCTGCGCGGCCATCTACCCGGCGCTGGCGGCGATCTTCGTCGCCCAGGTCTTCGGGGTGGACCTCGGGGTCACCGACTACCTGCTGATCGCCTTCGTCTCGGTGGTCGGTTCGGCGGCCACCGCCGGCCTGACCGGCGCGATCGTGATGCTCACCCTGACGCTGAGCACGCTGGGCCTGCCGCTGGCCGGCGCCGGCCTGCTGCTGGCGATCGACCCGATCCTCGACATGATCCGCACCGCCACCAACGTCGCCGGCCAGGCGCTGGTGCCGACGATCGTCGCCGCCCGCGAGGGCACCCTGGACCGGGCCGCGTACGACTCGGCGGGCCGGCGGCCGACGCTGGCCCCGACCGACGCCGAGGCCGGTGCCGGCCCGCGCCGGTCCGAGGACCTGAGCCCCGTACCGGCCTGAGCCACCCGGCACGCCCGCGCACCGGGCCGGGACCAACGTCGCCGGCCGAGCCGCGGCACCACCCGACGAGTCGGGGAGGGCCCCACCCCGGGGCCCTCCCCGCGCCCGGAGAGGATGACCCCATGAGTGCCCTGTTCACCCCGCTCACCCTGCGCACGGTGACCCTGCCCAACCGGATCGCCCTGGCGCCGATGTGCCAGTACACCGCCGGCCCGGACGGCCTGCCCACCGACTGGCACCTGGTGCACCTGGGCGCCCGGGCGGTCGGCGGCGCCGGCCTGGTGATGACCGAGGCCACCGCCGTGCTGCCCGAGGGGCGGATCAGCCCGCAGGACACCGGGCTCTGGTCCGCCGCGCACGTCGACGCCTGGCGGCCGGTGACCGCGTTCGTCGCCGCGCACGGCGCGGCGCCGGTCGTGCAGCTCGCGCACGCCGGGTTCAAGGCGTCGACGTACCGGCCGTGGGCGCCCCGGCGGGGCGGGGTGCCCGACGCCGAGGGCGGCTGGACGCCGGTCGGCCCGGGGTCCGCGCCGTTCGTGCCCGACTACCGGGTGCCGACCGCGCTGGACGAGGCGGGCATCGCCGGCGTCGTCGAGGCGTTCGCGGCGGCCGGCGGCCGGGCGGTCGACGCCGGGTTCGCGGCCGTGGAGATCCACGCCGCGCACGGCTACCTGCTGCACGAGTTCCTCTCCCCGCTGACGAACCACCGCAACGACGGCTGGGGCGGGGACCGGTCCGGCCGGATGCGGCTGACCCTGGAGGTGGCGCGGGCGGTCCGCGCGGCGGTCGGCGAGGACGTGCCCGTGCTGACCCGCATCTCGGCCACCGACTGGGAGCCGGCGGGCTGGACGGCGGAGGACAGCGTGGTGCTCGCCGGCGAGCTGGCCGCCGCCGGGGTGGACCTGGTCGACTGCTCCTCGGGCGGCGCGTCGGCCACCGCGACCGTCCCGGTCGGCCCGGGCTACCAGGTGCCGCTGGCCGCCCGGGTGCGCCGAGAGGCGGGGGTGGCCACCGGCGCGGTCGGCCTGATCGTCGAGCCGGAGCAGGCCGAGGAGATCGTCGCGTCCGGCGACGCCGACCTGGTCCTGCTCGGGCGGGAGCTCCTGCGGGACCCGTACTGGCCACACCGGGCCGCCGCCAAGCTCGGCGCCACCCCCACCTGGCCCGACCAGTACGCCCGCGCCACCTGACCCACCCGCCCCCTCCCCCGCGGCCCTCGGTCGATCATGAGGTTGACGGCGATGTCGATCTCCATCGGTGCCGCCAACCTCATGATCGACGATCGGAGCGAGCCGAGACCGGGGGGTCGGGCCGGGTGAGGTTGGGTCAGCCGGCCAAATGGGACCAGTGGGGTTCCAGGTCGCGCCAGGGGCCCTGGGCGGCGACCGTGCCGGAGCGGAGGACCACGACGTGGTCGGCCCGGACCAGGGCGGCGCGCTTCGAGGTCGAGCCCACCACGGTCACCCCGTGCTCGCGCAGCGCCTGCCACAACGCCAGCTCGGTGGTGACGTCCAGCGCCGAGGACACGTCGTCGGCCACCAGCAGCTCGGTACGCGGGGCGAGCGCCCGGGCCAGCGCGAGGCGCTGCAACTGCCCGCCCGAGAGCCGGGTGCCCTTGTGCCCGATCAGCAGCCCCAGCCCGCCCCCGGCCGCCGCCAGGTCGTGGTCGAGCTGGGCGGTCGACACCGCCGCCGCGGCGTCCACCTGGTGGCCGAGGGTGATGTTGTCCGCCACCGTGCCGGAAAGCACCCGGGGCAGCTGGCCGACGTAGCCCACCTGATGGGGGCGCAGGAACAGCTCCGGCTCGGTGACGGGATCGCCGTTCCAGGTCAGCCGGCCGGTGTGCGGCGCGATGCCGGCCAGCGCCCGCAGCAGCGACGACTTGCCCGAGCCGACCGGGCCGACCACCAGCACCAGCTGCCCGCGTTCCACCGTCAGGTCGACGTCGCGTACGGCCACCGTCCCGTCGGTGTGCCGGACGCCGAAGCCGGTCAGCTCCAGCCGGCGCAGCGGGTGCCGGGGCGGCACGACGGGCGCCGGGGCGGTCCCCGCGCCCAGGTCCACCTCCGGCACCGGCGCCGAGTACGCCTCCACGCCGGTCATCGCCACCGTCCGCCGGGTCCACACCCGCGCCGACGGGATCTGCGAGATCAGCGACGCCGTCGTCCAGGCGAACCAGCGGGCGGCGGCCAGGGTGGCGACCGCGACCAGCGTGGCGCCGGCCGACAGGTGCCCGGCCAGGAACAGCGCCCACGCGCCGATCGGCAACAGGCCGCTGACCAGCGACGGGGTCGACCGGGACCAGACCTGCACCGAGATCTCCCGGCGTTGCCGGTCGCTGCGGACCACGTCGAGGTCGGCCAGGTGGGCCAGCACCGGGCGGGTGGCCCCGGCCAGTTTGACCGTACGGGCGGCCGACAGCGAGGAGACCAGCGCGGTGGCGAACGTGGCCCGGGCCGCGACGGTGGCCCGCGCGGAACGTTCCAGGTTGGGGCCGAACAGCGTCGCGGCGAGCCCGGAGACCAGCATCGTGCCGGCGAAGAAGAGCCCCGGCACCACGCTGCCGGTGACGGCGGTCATCGCGACCAGGAGCAGGAGCGAGATCCCCTGGTCCATCAGGTTGTCGGCGAGCTGCACCACCCGCTCGGTGTCGCCGCCCTGGGCCACCACCTCGGCCGGCGTGTGCCCGCTGACCCGGCGGGGCCCGGTCTGGCCGTGCACCAGGCGCAGACTGATCCGCAGCATCTGCCGGACCCACCACTGCGGGAACCACCGGCCGGTGAGGTACGGCACGGGCAGGGTCACCAGCAGGCCGGCGACGATCCCCAGCGCCGGCTTCCACGGGTCACCGGCGCCGTCGACCAGGTCGGCCCAGAGCCAGGGCAGCACCGGCCCGTCCAGCCCGAGGATCACGAGCAGCAGGAAGAACGAGAGCGAGGCCAGCCCGTACCGCGCGTCGTTGACGCACAGCCGCAGGATCTCCCGCAGCCCCCGCGGGGACGTCGGGGCCGACTCCCCGGGGTCGCCGGATCCGCCCCCGCCCGCCCGGCCGTCGGCCGACCCGGCCGGCGGCGCGACCGACGCCTCCGGCGCGGGCACGGCCGGCGCCCCCGTCGAAGGCGGGACGGTCGGCGGGGCGGCCTCGGCCGGGACGGTGGGCGGCCACGGGTCCGAGGGGCCGGTCAGCAGGTCCAGCCCGCCGGACCGGCCCCCCGGCGCCGCGTGGGCGTACGCGGTGGCGTGGCTGGTGGCGAGCAGCTCGGCGAAGCGTTCCGAGGAGTGCAGCGGCCCGGCCTCGACCACCGCGCCGTCGGCCATCACCACCACCTCGTCGCAGCGGCGCACGGAGGAGAGCCGGTGCGCGATGACGACGCCGATCCGGTCGCGCAGCAGCCGCTCGGTGGCCCGCTGCACCCGCGCCTCGGTCACCGGGTCGAGGCGGGCGGTGGCCTCGTCGAGGATCACCACGTGCGGGTCGCGCACCAGGATCCGGGCGAAGGCGACCAGCTGCTCCTGGCCCGCCGAGAGCACGTGCCCGCCGTCGCCCAGCCGGGTGTCCAGGCCGTCGGGCAGCTCGGCGATCCAGCCGTCCAGCCCCAGCTCGCGCAGCGCCTGGGCGGCGGCGTCGAGCAGGTCCGGGTCGAACAGCGCGACGTTCTCGGCGAGGGTCCCGGCGAGGATCTCGGTGCGCTGGGGCACCACGGCGACCCACCGGCGCAGCGCCTCCACGTCGAGGTCGCACACGTCGTCGCCGGCCAGGAAGACCGTGCGGGGCGGCACGTCGACGGCCCGGGTCAGCACCTTGGCCAGGGTGGACTTTCCGGAGCCGGTCCGGCCGACCAGGGCGTACGAGCGGCCCCGGGTGAAGGTCAGGTCGACGTCGCGCAGCGCGGGACCACGCCCGTCGTCGGCGCCCGCGTAGCGGAAGGTGAGGCCCCGCACCACCAGGTCCCCCTCCGCCGGGGCGGCCCCGCCCACGGGCTCCTGCGGGGAGTTCGCCAACAGCTGCACCCGGCCCCACGCGCCGAGGGCGTACTGGAGTTCGGGGACCATCCGGCTGACGTGCTCGACGGTCATGCCGAATCCGATGGCGAGCAGCCAGACCGCGGTGAGCCGGGCGCCGTCGACCCGGCCGGTGACCAGCGCCCACGCGCCGCCGAGCACCACGGCCGCGATCCCCACCCGGATGACGCCGGCGGCCACGGTGGTGACCTCGGCGGACATCCGCCACACCCGCACGCCGCGGCGGAGCACCTCGGCGGCCCGGCGGGCGTAGAGGCGCAGCACGTACGGCCGGGCCAGGCTGGTGCGCACGTCGTCCTGCCCGTGGATGGCCTCCTCCATCACCGCGGCGAGGTCGGACCAGGCCTCCTCCTCGGCCATCCGGGCCGGGCCGATCCGCGCGGTGGGCTTGCGCAGCCCGGCGGCCAGCAGCACGGAGAGCAGCAGCATCCCGACGCCGGCCGGCCACCACACCGCGAGGGCGACGACGGTCGACAGCACGCCCGCCGCCAGCCCCTGGGCGATCCGCACGCCCTGGCTGCGCAGCGCGGCGGCGACCTGGTAGACGTCGCCGTCGATGCGGTCGAGCAGTTCGCCGACCGGGGTGGTCTCCAGGGCCGGTAGGTCCTGCCCGAGCGCGACCCGGCACAGCCGGCGCCGCACGTCGGCGGACCAGTCGGCGGTCAGCCCGGCCATCAGCAGGCTCACCGCGAGGTCGGTCAGGACGGCGGCGACCAGCGCCACGGCGAGCAGCGCGAAGAACCCGGTGGCGCGGTGCACCAGCACCGGGCCGGCCAGCGCGGCGGCGGCGGCCTGGCCGCCTGCGCCGAGCACGATGAGGCAGGTCACGATCGCCATTCGGCGGGGCGAGGTGGCCCACAGGTCCCGGAGCAGACGCATGACGGAGTCCCTTCCGAAGACCGGGGCGGAGCATCCAGCCTGGCCGGTGGAGCCGGCCCGCTCAACGCATTTACCGCTCGTTCACCTGGTCCGATGCCGGCGACGAGGGCCACGCCGACCGGTGCGGACGCCGGGGCCGGCGGGTCAGAAGAGCACGGTGGCGAGCGTGCCGACCGGGCGGAAGCCACAGCGCTCGTAGACGCGGCGGGCCGGCAGGTTGAAGTCGTTGACGTAGAGGCTGACGGTCGGGGCGACCCGCAGCAGCGCGTCACGCACCACCGCCGCCATCGCCGCCGACGCGATGCCCCGGCCCCGCCAGTCGGGGGCCACCCAGACGCCCTGCACCTGGGCGGTCCGCCGGGTCACCACCGCCAGCTCGGCCTTGAAGACCACCTCACCGTCGACGAACCTGGCGTACGCCCGCCCGGTCCGGACCAGGTCGGTGACCCGCCGCCGGTAGCCGCGCCCGCCGTCGTCGGCGAGCGGCGACACGCCCACCTCCTCGGTGTACATCGCCACTGCCGCCGGGAAGAGCCGGTCGATCTCGCTGGCACGCACCCGCCGCACCTCCGGGTCGGCCCGCAGCGCCGGCAGCGCGTCGGTCGCCAGCAGGGGCTGGTTGGGGCGTACGTCCCGGGCCGGCCCCCAGACGGCGGAGAGCCGGTCCCAGAGGCCGAGCACCGCGTCGGCCCGGCCCACGATCGACGAGCAGAGCCGCTCCTCGCCGGCGAGCAGGTCGGCGTAGGCGGCGACAGCCGGCTCGGTGGCGAGCACGGGGGTGACGTTGCCGCCGAGCCAGCAGATCGACTCCAGGTTGCGGCGGCTGCCGTAGCCCAGCACCCGCCCCTCGGCGCGCCACCAGGCCAGGCCGCGCGCGGTGATCCGCTCGGCGACCTGCGCGCCCGCGAACGGGTCGAGGTCGAGCAGCCGCTCGACCGCGCGGCGCTCCGACTCCCCCAGTTGCCGTACCGGCACCGTCAGCACGGATACCAGCCTGCCAGATGCGCCCCGTGCCGCGCCGGTCGAGTGACGAGTGGGACTACGACACCGTTGCCGGTCGGGGCACGGGGCGCGACGGCGCGACGGGTCAGTGCACGGTCACGGTGGCGCCCGGGAGCAGGTCGCGCAGTTCCTCGGGCAGCTCGGCGCCCATCTCGTCGGCGATGCGCAGCGCCTCCTCGATCAGCGTCTCCACGATCTGCGCCTCGGGCACGGTCTTGACCACCTTGCCCTTGACGAAGATCTGGCCCTTGCCGTTGCCGGAGGCCACCCCGAGGTCGGCCTCGCGGGCCTCGCCCGGGCCGTTCACGACGCAGCCCATCACCGCGACCCGCAGCGGCACCGGCAGCCCCTCCAGGCCGGCGGTGACCTCCTCGGCGAGCTTGTAGACGTCGACCTGGGCGCGACCGCAGGACGGGCAGGAGACGATCTCCAGACCCCGCTCGCGCAGCCCGAGCGACTCCAGGATCTGGTTGCCGACCTTGATCTCCTCCACCGGCGGCGCCGACAGGGAGACCCGGATCGTGTCGCCGATCCCCTCGGCCAGCAGCGCGCCGAAGGCCACCGCCGACTTGATGGTGCCCTGGAAGGCCGGGCCGGCCTCGGTGACGCCCAGGTGCAGCGGGTAGTCGCACTTCTCGGCGAGCTGGCGGTAGGCCCGGATCATCACCACCGGGTCGTTGTGCTTGACCGAGATCTTGATGTCGCGGAAGCCGTGCTCCTCGAACAGCGAGCACTCCCACAGCGCCGACTCGACCAGCGCCTCGGCGGTGGCCTTGCCGTACTTGGCGAGCAGCCGCTTGTCCAGCGAGCCGGCGTTGACGCCGATCCGGATCGGCACGCCCGCGTCGCCGGCCGCCTTGGCGATCTCCTTGACCTTGTCGTCGAACTGGCGGATGTTGCCCGGGTTCACCCGGACCGCCGCGCAGCCGGCGTCGATGGCGGCGAAGACGTACTTCGGCTGGAAGTGGATGTCGGCGATCACCGGGATCTGCGACTTCTTCGCGATCGCCGGCAGCGCCTCCACGTCGTCCTGGCTGGGCACCGCGACCCGGACGATCTGGCAGCCGGACGCGGTCAGCTCGGCGATCTGCTGGAGCGTGGCGTTGACGTCGGAGGTGAGGGTGGTGGTCATCGACTGCACCGACACCGGTGCGCCCCCACCGACCGGGACCGAGCCGACCATGATCTGGCGGCTGAGCCGACGCGGGGCGAGCGGCGGGGGCGGCACGGCGGGGATACCGAGACTGACAGCGGTCACTTCAGGCACTCACCTTGAGAAGAGCGTGATCGGGTTGACGACGTCCGCGGTGATGGTCAGCAGCGTGAACACGCCACCGATCAGGATCACCGCGTACGTGAAGGGCATGAGCTTTAGGTAGTCCACGCGGCCGGGGTCGGTGCGGCCGATCCGGGCGTAGAGCCAGGAGCGGGCCCGCTCGAACCAGGCGATGGCGATGTGCCCGCCGTCGAGCGGCAGCAGCGGCAGCAGGTTGAACACGCCGATGAAGAAGTTCAGCGAGACGAAGAGCATGAAGAACAGCAGCCAGGCGTCGTTCTCCACCGCCTCGCCGCCGAGCCGGCTGGCGCCGACCACGCTGATCGGGGTGTCGATGTCCCGTTCGCCGCCGGTGATCGCCGTCCAGAGGGCCGGGACCTTCTGCGGGATGCGCTTCATCGCCTCGAAGGTGTTGACGGCCATGTCGCCGGTGAAGTCGGCGGTCGCGCCGAACGCGCCGACCGGTCCGTACGTCACCCGGGTCGGGGTGCTGGGGACGAGGCCGACGCCGAGCGCGGCGACCGGGGCGACCTGGCCCTTCGGGTCGTCGAGCGGGGGCCGCTGGGTCTGCGCGAGCACCGTGCTGGCCGTGGCCGGCTGGCCGTCGCGGACGTACGCGATCTGCGCCGTGTCGCCCGGCTTGAGGGCGCGCAGGGTGGTGAGCAGCTGCCCGTAGTCGTTGATCGGCGTGCCGTTGATCGCGGTGATCCGGTCGCCGTCGCGCAGCTGCGCCTGGGCGGCGGGGCTGGCGGGGTCGGCGGTGGTGCACTCGCGCAGCGTGTTCTCCGGGACCACGCACTTCGACAGCTGGATGACCGCCGGCTCCTTGCGGATCTCGGCCTCGGTGCTCGGGAACTTCGGGTTGGGCAGGCCAGCGGAGACCGCGATGATCCAGAGGGCGATCAGGGCGAGGGCGAAGTGGGTGATCGAGCCGGCGGACATCACGATCGTCCGCTTCCACACCGGGTAGCGCCACATCGCGCGCGGCTCGTCGGCCGGGTCGACGTCGTCGTCCTGGGGGGTCATCCCGACGATCTTGCAGAAGCCGCCGAGCGGGATGCCCTTGATGCCGTACTCGGTCTCGCCCCGCTTGAACGACCAGAGCGTGGGGCCGAAGCCGACGAAGTAGCGGGTGACCTTCATGCCGAAGGCCTTGGCGGTGAGCATGTGCCCCGCCTCGTGCAGGCTCACCGAGATGAGGATCGCGAGGGCGAAGAGCACCACCCCGAGCAGGTACGCCATCAAGCTCCTTCCACCGAACCCGCGATGATGATCTCCTGCGCATGCGCGCGCGCCCACGACTCCGCCGCGAGCACGTCCTCGACGGTACCCGGTTCGTCGAAATCGGGAGCGTCCTCCACCACCCGCCGGAGGGTGTCGACGATGCCGAGGAAGGGCAACCGGCCGGCCACGAACGCGGCCACGCACTCCTCGTTCGCCGCGTTGTAGATCGCCGGGCGGCAGCGTCCGGCCTCGCCGGCGGCCTTGGCCAGCGCGACCGCCGGGAACGCCTCGTCGTCCAGTGGCGCGAACTCCCAGGTGTGGGCCTTCGTCCAGTCGACGGCGGCGGCGGCGTCGCCGACCCGGTCGGGCCAGCCGAGGCCGAGCGCGATCGGCAGCCGCATGTCCGGCGGGCTGGCCTGGGCGAGGGTGGACCCGTCCACGAACTCGACCATCGAGTGGATCACCGACTGCGGGTGCACCATCACGGCGATGTCGGCGTACGGCACGTCGAAGAGCTCGTGCGCCTCGATCACCTCCAGCGCCTTGTTGACCATCGTGGCGGAGTTGATCGTGACGACCGGTCCCATGTTCCAGGTCGGGTGGGCGAGCGCCTGCTCCGGCGTGACCCGCGTCAGCTCGTCACGCCGCTTGCCCCGGAACGGGCCGCCGCTGGCGGTGACGACCAGCCGCCGCACCTCGCTCCGGGCGCCGCCGCGCAGGCACTGCGCCAGCGCCGAGTGCTCCGAGTCGACGGGGACGATCTGCTCCGGCCGCGTCACGGCGGCCTTCACGAGGGAGCCGCCGGCGACGAGGGACTCCTTGTTGGCCAGCGCGAGCGTACGCCCGGCGCGCAGCGCGGCCAGGGTCGGCGCGAGCCCGAGCGAGCCGACCACGCCGTTGAGCACGACGTCGCAGGGCCACTGCGCCAGCTCGGCCATCGCGTCCGGGCCGGCCACGATCTTGGGAAGCTTGAAGTCGCCGGTGGCCCAGCCGCGCCGGCTCGCCTCGGCGTAGAAGGCGAGTTGGAGGTCCTGCGCGGCGGAGGCCTTCGCCACGCCGACCGCGTCGACCCGCAGTTCGAGGGCCTGGGCGGCGAGCAGCTCGACGTTGCCGCCACCGGCGCCGAGCGCGACGACCCGGAACCGGTCCGGGTTACGCCGCACGATGTCGATGGCCTGTGTGCCGACCGAACCGGTGGAGCCGAGCAGGACGAGTTCCCGGGGCGAAGTCACCGGGCCATTCTTCCCCACCATCGCTGTGCCCCCGCTGGGAGCCTCAGCCTCCCGCGTCGGCCTGCCCCTCCGGCGCCTCCGCACCTTCCCCGGGCACCTCCGCACCGTCCCCGGGCGCCTCCTCGTCGAGGAGGTCGGCCGGGTCGACGGCGAACGCGAACGGCTCCGTCATGGAGAAGGTGCTGCCGGCCGCCGCCGCGCTCAACGGCTGGTACTCCCCCTCGGTCAGCCCGAACAGGGCGATGGTCGGCACCCGGTTGCGCAGGTCGACCCGGAGAAAGAAGGGAACACCGGCGGCGGCGTACTCGCGCGGCCGGTCGATCACGTCCTTGCGCCGGTTACCGGGTGACACGATCTCGCCCAGCAGGACCGCCTGCCCGATGTCGACGGCTGGGCGGCCCCCGCCGGAGGAGCGGAGCACGGCTACGTCGGGAATGAAGAGGTCCTTACCCGAGATCACGTTGATCTCGGGGTAAGCCCATAGGCCCGCCCTGCGGGCGGCACGGTGCAGCAGATAGGGCAGTTCACGTTCCACCGACTGGTGGTCGATTCCGGCGTGCGGGGTCACGATCACGCTTCCGCTCAGGACCTCAACCTTGGGGCCGTTGGTCTCCGGCAAGAGGTCGAGGGCGAGCTGGGCGGTCCACGGCTCGTCGCGCCACCGCAGCACGTCGAACGACGGCTCGGTGGGCTGCGACGCGGGTTCGGTTTGCTGCGGCGCCGGCTCGGGCGCGAACGCTGCCTGGGCCATCCGGGCTCACCCCCTCAGCGGGACATTCTGCTCAACTCAGCCTAGCCGCCGCAGCCCCCACCGCACGGGATCGCACACCGGGTCCGACGCCGTCCGGCCGTTTCTGGCGTCGACGCCCTCGCGCAGCCCGAGCTCGGCACGGAGGGCGGACCGAGCTCGGCACGGAGGGCGGACCGAGCTCGCAGCTTTCTTTCAATACATCGATCGACGTGGTTGAATTCCGTCATGCGAAGAGGTCTCGTCTGGCTGGCGGCCCTGCTGGTCGCCGCCCCACTGCTCGTCAGCCCGGGCGTGGCCCAGGCTGCCACCACGACACCGTCGCTCGTCATCGCCAGCGACTTCCCCGACCCCGACGTCGTCAAGTTCGGCGGCACCTACTACGCGTACTCGACGAACAACGGCCACGGCAACGTCCCGGTCGCCACGGCCAGCTCGCTGACCGGAGCGTGGACCAGGCGGCCCGACGCGATGCCGACCCTCGGCGCCTGGGCCAACGGGGGGCTGACCTGGGCCCCCGACGTGTCCCAGCGGGCCGACGGGCGGTACCTGCTCTACTACACCGCCCGCAGCCGGGCCACCGGCCGGCAGTGCCTGGGCGCCGCGCTGGCCACGTCGCCGCTCGGCCCGTTCACCTCCGTCGGCACCCAGCCGCTGGTCTGCAACGCCGGCGAGGGCGGCGACATCGACGCGGCGAGCTTCACCGACAGCACCGGGCTGCGTTACCTGCTCTACAAGGACGACGGCAACGCCATCGGCCAGCCGACGAGCCTCTGGCTGCAACAGGTCGCGGCCGACGGGGTGACCCTCCAGGGCGCCCGGGTGGAACTGCTGCGCAGCGGACGCGCCGAGGAGGGCGGCATCATCGAGGCGCCGGTGCTGACCAAGGTCGGCGCGCAGTACGTGCTCTTCTACTCGCTCGGCGGCTACGGCGGCGACGGGTACCAGACCAGCTACGCCACGTCGACCTCGCTGACCGGCCCCTACACCAAGGCGTACCGCTCGCTGATGACCACGGCGTCGCTGGACTCGGCCGTACGGGGGCCGGGCGGCGCGGACGTGGTGCGCGAGGCGGGCGGCGACCACATCGTGTTCCACGGCTGGATCAACAACTACTCCGCCCGGGGCATGTACGTGGCGGCGCTGGGCTGGGCCGGCGGGAACCCCGTGGTGCGGGGCAGCCGGGTGCGGTACGAGGCCGAGCGCGGCGGGCTCAACCGGTGCGCCGTGCGCGCCGCCCCGAACACGTCCCAGGGACAGGTGGTGGCGTACATCGACCACGCGGACAGCTGGGTCGAGGTCACCGTCTTCGCGCCCCGGGCCGGCGGGTACCGCGCCCACGTCGCCTACGCCGCCGGCTACGGCGACGCCCAGCACACGCTGACGGTCAACGGCGCGAACCCGAAGGTCGTCACCTACCCCGACACGGGCTGGGACGTCTGGCGGCAGGTGGGCGTCGACGTCACGCTCAACGCGGGCTTCAACACGCTCCGGTTCACCCACCTGAGCCGCTGGGCGGAACTCGACTTCGTCGAGGTCGCGTAGCCCGCGCCGGGAGCGCGTGGAGATCTTGGTGGGAAGGTGCCCCTCCAGGGGCCGCTTCCCACCAGGATCCCGACGCGGAGCGGGGTTCAGGCCCCGGCGGCGGTCAGCACGAAGGTCTCCAGGGACTCGCCGCCGTACCAGTCCGAGCGGCGGCCCACGTGGGTCATCCCGAGCCGGCGGGCCACCGCCATGGACGCCTCGTTGCCGGGCGCCACGACGGCGTAGACCTCCCGGGTGCCGGCGGCCAGTTCGCGCGTCGCCACCGCCCGGGCCGCCTCGGTGGCGTACCCGTGGCCCCACGAGTCGGGGTGCAGGTGCCAGCCCACCTCGATGTCCTCGGTCGGCACGCCCTCGTCCCGCCCGGGCAGCGGCTTGAGCAGCACCGTGCCGGCCACCACGCCCGTGTCGCGCACCTCGATCGCCCAGGTGCCGTACCGGCCGCCGTGCCCCGCGTGCCGCTCCCGCCACATCGCGAGGCGGCCGGCGGCCTGCGCCGGGGCGGTCAGCGGCAGGCCGGGCGCGCCCAGCCAGCGGGTGACCTCCGGCCGGGAGTAGATGTCGAAGAGCCGGGCCAGGTCGGCCGGCTCGTCGGTCCAGTCCCGCAGCACCAGGCGCTCGGTGGTGAGAACGGTCATGGCCGGTGATCATAATGCGTGGCGGGGGGCGGTACGGGGAATGAAGCCGCGATGGGCGGCGGATGGCAACGGGCGAAGCGGGTCACCAGTGCGGCGTTCCGCCCGCTGCGGGGTCGGGACCTGTCCCTGCACGCCGCCGCCATCACCTTCTACGGGGCGATCGCCGTGGTGCCGGTGGCCCTGCTGGCGATCTGGCTGACCTCGCTGCTGGCGGGAGCCGAGCGGGTGCGCCGGCTCACCTCGTACGCCGTGGAGACCCTGCCGGACGCGATCGGCGCGCCCCACGCGGTGCAGGCGCTGGTCGAGGCCGGGGTGGGGCTGACCCCGCTGCTGGCGTTGGCGTCGCTGCTGCCGGCGTCGCTCTACGGCGAGGGGCTGCGCCGCGCCTTCGTGTCGGTCGCCGTGCCGCGCAGCGACGAGTCGCTGGTCGGCTGGCGGGGCCGGCTGCTGCTGCTCCCCCTGCTGGCGCCGGCCCCGGCCCTGCTGCTGTCGATCCTGCTCGCGCTGCCCACGACCACCGGGCTGGTCCGGCAGGGCGGCTGGACCGGCGCGCTGGGGGTGGTGCTGTCGTTCCTGGCGGTCTGGCTGGTGCTCACCCCGGTGCTGCTCTGGGTGTTCCGGGTGGTCGGCCCGGCGTCGCCGGACTGGCTCTCCGCGCTGGGCGTCGGCTCGTTCACCGCGGCCAACCTCTCCGGCTTCCTGCACGGCTTCGTGCTCTTCGCCTCGCTCCCGATCGACCTGGGGGTGCCGTTCGGGGGCTTCGACGAGATCGGCGCGGGGGTGGCGGTCCTGCTCTGGCTCTACCTCTTCCACGTGATCGTGCTGGCCGGCTACTCCGCCACCCTCGCCCTCTCCTGCTGGCGCAGCACCCGCTCCGGGGCCGCCGGCCCGGGGTCGTCGGACTCCTTGATGCCGAAGCGGCGGTAGACCCGGGCCAGCGGACCGGGGGCCCACCAGTTCCAGCGACCGAGCAGCCGCATCGTGGCCGGCACCAGCAGCGCCCGGACCAGCGTCGCGTCCACCACGATCGCCACGATCATGCCGATCCCGATGAGCTTGATGTACGCCATCTCGCCCGTGGCGAAGCCGGCCACCACGATGATCAGCAGCAGCGCGGCGGCGGTGATGATCCGCCCGGTGTGCTGGAGCGCGGTGGCCACCGAGGCGGTGTTGTCGCCCGTACGGTCCCACTCCTCGCGCACCCGGGAGAGCAGGAACACCTCGTAGTCGGTCGCCAGCCCGAAGAGCACGGCGAGCATGAGGATCGGGTTGCTCGGTTCGATGAACCCGGTCGGGGTGAAGCCGAGCAGGTCCGCGAAGTGCCCGTCCTGGAAGATCCAGACCACCACGCCGAACGACGCGCCGATCGACACCAGATTCATCAGCACCGCCTTGACCGGCAGCACCACCGAGCCGAAGGCGAGGAAGAGCAGGACCAGGGTCGCGGCCGCCATCAGCAGGGCCATCCAGGGCAGCCGGTCGGCGAGGCCGTCGATCAGGTCGAGGTCGACGCCGGGCCGGCCGCCCACGAGCACCTCGGCGTCGGCCGGCGGGGGCAGGTCGCGCAGCGCCCGGACCACGTCGTGCGCCGCGTCGCCGGTCGGCTCGCCCGGATAGGTCACCGTCAGCAGCGTCGACGCGCCCCGGTTGGCCGCCACCTGCACCCCGGTCACGCCCGGCACGGCGGCCACCCGGTCGGCGAAGGGCTGCACCTGCTCCGGGGACGCCCCGGAGACGAGCACGTCGATCGGCGCGATCGTGCCGCCGGGGAACTCCGCGGCGATCCGCTCGGACACCACCCGCGGCTCGGCGCTCGCGGGCAGCACCCGGTCGTCGAACCCGCCGAACTCCATCCGCAGGATCGGCGTGGCCAGCAGCAGGAGCAGCACGGTCACCCCGACCAGGTAGCGCACCGGGCGGCGCATCACGCTGTGCGCGATCCGGGCCCAGGCGCCGCCGGTCTCCCCCGCCGCCGGCCGCTTCCCGCGCGCCCCACGCCGCCACGGCAGCGGTACGCGCAGCGCGTCGATCCGGTGGCCGAGCACCGCGAGCAGGGCCGGCAGCACGGTCAACGCCGCCAGCATGGCGACCAGCACGGCGGCCATCCCGCCGAGCGCCATCGAGCGCAGGAACGCCTGCGGGAAGATCAGCAGGCTGGACATGGCGAGCGCGATGGTGAGCCCGGAGACCAGCACGGTCCGCCCGGCCGTGGCCATGGTCCGCCGGATCGCGGCGGCGGTGCCGTTGCCGGCGGCCAACTCCTCGCGGAACCGGCTCACCACGAAGAGGGCGTAGTCGACCGCCATGCCCAGACCGATCAGGGTGATGACGTTGATCGCGAAGACCGACACGTCGGTGACCATGTTGACCAGCCGGACGGCGACGAACGCGCCGAGGATGGCGAGCCCGCCGATCAGCAGGGGCGTGGACGCGGCCACCAGCCCGCCGAAGATCAGCACGAGCAGCACGAGCAGCACCGGCATGGAGAGGAGTTCCGCGCGGGTGATGTCCTCGGTGGTCTGGGTGTTCGACTCGTGCAGGGCCGCCGTCGCGCCGCCGATCTCGGTCCGTACGCCGGGGGCCGCGAGGGCGGGCCGCAGCTCCTCGTACGCGGCGGCCTTGTCGTCCTTGTCGGCGGCCCGCAGCTGGACCAGCGCGTAGGTGGCCCGGCGGTCGGTGGAGAGCAGCACGGGGGCCTGGGTGTCGTACCAGGTGGTGACGCTGGTGATCTCCGGGCGCTCGCGCAGCGCGGCGACGGTGGCCGCGACCGGGTCGCGGAAGGCGGGCTGGTCGACCGTCGGCCCGTCGCTGGACCAGAGCACCACGAGGTCGGCGCCCTGCGGCCCCAGCTCCCGGGTGATCCGCTCGGCGGCCCGGCTGGACTCGCTCGCCGGGTCGTCGAAGCCGCCGCCGGTCAGCTGCCCGAAGACCCCGACGCCCCAGGTGGAGCCGACCACGACGAGCACCAGGGCGGCGGCCAGCACCGCCCAGCGCAGTCGCACCACCATGTGTCCCCACCAGGCGAACATTCGCCTTCCCCCTCCACCGACGGCTAGGCTGTGACCATCGCTCATTTGAGTGAACGCCGTTAACTATCGCAACGGCGGTCGATTCGGTCAAGGGAGTCAGCCGGATGGGCGCACCGAGCCGACGGGAACGCCTGCGCTCGGCGACAGTCGCCGAGATCAAGGACGGGGCGCGGCGGCTGCTGGTGACGGGCGGCGTCGACGCCGTCTCGCTGCGGGCCATCGCCCGCGACATGGGCATGACCGCGCCCGCCATCTACCGCTACTTCCCGAGCCTGGAGGCGCTGGTCGCGGCGCTGGCCGGTGACCTCTACGACGAGCTGCGGCTGCTGCTGGAGGCGGCCCGGGACGAGGCCGGGGCCGATCCGGTCGACCAGCTGCTGACCATGTCCCGGGCGTTCCGCGCCTGGTCCGTGGCGCACCCCGCCGAGTTCGGGCTGATCTTCGGCGCCCCGGGCCCCGGGCGGAACGCCTTCGTCGACGGCTGCGTCGACCCGGACCATCCCGGCGCCCGCTTCGGCGCCGTCTTCATCCAGCCGATCCTCGACCTCTGGCGCCGGTCCCCCTTCCGCACCCCGCCTCCCGAGCTGCTCCGGCAGCGCCTGGGCGGGCGGCGACTGGAGCCGCTGCGGCTCAGCCACGGCGAGGTGCCTCTCGAGGTCGCGTACGCCTTCCTCTCCGGCTGGACCCGGCTCTACGGGCTGGTCGCCATGGAGGTCTTCCACCAGTTCGACTGGGCGGTCACCGAGGCCGAGGCGCTGTTCGAGCTGGAACTGGAGATGTTCACCGCCCAACTGCTGGCCGACCCGCCGACGCGCGACGACGCGCTCCCGACGGGCGAGGACCCGCCGCCGACGGTCGAGGACCCGCCCCCGGCCTTCCCGACGGGCGACGGCCCGCCCCCGGCGTTCGGAGCGGCGAAGGGCTGACCGGCGGCGCCCGCGGGCAGTAGGCTCCCCCGGCATGGGTGACGAGCTGCCGACCCGGGCCGACGTGGTGATCGTCGGCGCCGGGCACAACGGTCTGGTGTCCGCGATCCTGCTCGCCCGCGCCGGGCTCGACGTGCTGGTGCTGGAGGCGGCCGACGTGATCGGCGGGGCCACCCGCACCGAGGCCCCGTTCCGCAGGGTGCCCGGGCTGCGCCACTCCACCGGGTCGTACCTGCTCGGGCTGATGCCGCCGGAGCTGCTCGCCACGCTGGACGTGCGCATCCCGGTGCTGCGCCGCGACCCGCACTACTTCCTGCCCACCCCGGGCGGCCCCGGCTCGCCGTACCTGCTCTTCGGCAGCGACACGGCGGCCACCCGGGCGCAGCTCGCGGAGTTCTTCTCCCCCGCCGACGTGGCCGCCGACGATGCCCTCCAAGCCGAGCTGGCCGCGCTGCGCGACGACCTCGCCCCGGCCTGGCTCGCCGAACCGCTGCCCGTCGAGGAGACCGCCGAGCGGCACGTCCGGCCGGCGCTGCGGCGGGTCTTCGTCGACCTCGTCCGCGGCTCGGTCGCCGACCACCTGGCCCGCTTCGACTTCCGCTCCGAGCTGCTGGTCAGCATGTACGCCGTCACCGACGGCCTCTCCGGGCTCAACGCCGGCCCCGACGACCCGGGCACCGGGCACAACTTCCTCGTGCACAACATGTGCCGGCTGCCCGGCTCCGACGGCACGTGGATGATCACCGAGGGCGGGATGGGCACCGTGTCGCGCGTCTTCGCCGACGCCGCCCGGGCCGCCGGCGCGACGATCCGCACCGGCACGCCGGTCAGCGCGATCACCCTGGACGGCGGAGCGGCCGGCGGAGTGGTGCTCGCCGACGGACGGGAGGTCACCGCCCGGGTGGTGCTCGGCGCCTGCGACCCGTACCGGCTGATGGACCTGCTGCCCGACGGCGCGCTCCCGGCGCCGCTGGCCGACCGGATGGCGGCGGTCCGCCGCCCCGGCACCACGCTCAAGCTCAACCTGGCGCTCACCGGCCTGCCCCGCTTCTCCTGCCTGCCCGGGGACGCGCCGAGCCCGTTCGGCTCGACGATCCACCTGCTGCCCGGCTCGGAGTCGCTGACCGGCGGGGGCGGCGAGTCACCGATGGCGGCGCTGCGCGCCATGTGGGCGGACGTCCAGGCGGGGCGGCTGCCCGACGAGCCGACCATCGAGTGGTACCTGCACACCACCGTCGACCCCTCGCTGTCCGACGGCCGGGGGCACCACTCGTCCGCGCTCTTCGTCCAGTCGGTGCCGTACGAGCTGGCCGGCACCACCTGGGACGAGGCGCTGCCCGGCTACGTCGACCGCCTCGTCGCGATCTGCGAGCGGTACGCCCCCGGCACCGGGGACCTGATCGCCGACGCCGTGCCGTTGCCGCCGCCCGGCATCGAGGCGCACTTCGGCATCACCGGCGGGCACATCCACCACGTCGACAACACCGTCTCGTTCACCGACCGGATGCCGTACGCCACCGGCGTCGACGGCGTCTACGCCGGCAGCGCGGGCTGCCACCCGGCCGGCAGCGTCATCGGCGCCGCCGGCCACAACGCGGCCCGCCGCATCCTCACCGACCTCTCCCGCTGACCATCCGCTCCCCGCTCCCCTGCTCGCCCGCCGCCCCCTCAGAGCGCCGATCATGCAATTGCGGTGCCCGATTCAGGCCACTCGGGACGGTTTTGTCATCCACCACCACTGCATGATCGACGCAGGAGGGCGGGAGGGGCGGGAGGGCGGGGCGGGGCGGGGCGGGGCGGGGCTGGTCAGGTCAGGGGTTGCCGGTGGGGGCGCGGGCGCGGGGGAGTCGTCCGTCAGCTGGCCGGCCCGCCCGCCGGGGCGGGGGTCTGCTGGTCGCCGGCCCGGTGGGCGCGGACCTTGTGGCCGACGCTGGTCAGGCAACGGCCGCTGGCCAGGTCGAACTTCCAGCCGTGCAGCTGGCAGGTGAGCTGGTCGCCCTCGACGATGCCGAACCGGGTCAGGTCCGCCTTCAGGTGCGGGCAGCGCCGCTGCACCACCCAGTCGCCGAGGGTGATGTCCTCGGCGTCGCTGGACCGCTCGTGCTCGTCGTACCAGCCCTCGGCGTACTGGAGGCGCTCGGTGGAGAGGCACTTGAAGAAGGCGTAGACGAACTCGTTGTACTGCCCGATCCGGGCCGCCGAGAAGCGGCAGGAGAGGAAGAGGGAGTTGACCCAGTCCACCTCGCCGATGTGCAGCAGGTGCTCGATCAGCGCCCGCTCGGTGCGGAACCGGTAGCGGACCTTCTCGTCGGCGTACGGCCGGACCTGCTTGCCCGGGAAGTCCACCACGATCGACTCAATCGTCTCGCCGCCCGAGTCGTCGGTGCCCACCAGGTCGAAGCGGACCGGGCCGCCGACCCCCTTGGCCAGGTAGATCGACTCCTCCAGCAGGGGCTCGACCCGGCGCTGCATCTCCTTGAGCACGTCCACCTCGGGGTGCCGCCAGGACGCCTTCTCGGCCTCGATGACCGGCCGCTTGCGCTCGCGCATCTCCTCCAGGTGGGCCACCTTGTTGGCGAAGAACTCCTCCACCGGCACCGGGTGGCTGGTCTCGCAGCTCTCGGTGGTGATCTCGGCGACGCTGCCCGGGAGCAGCACCACGCCGTTGGTGCCGCCGACCTTGGCGTACTCGCTCAGGAAGACCGACTGGTCGGGGAAGATGTTGCCCTCGTCGCCGTGGATGTCGTTGAACTGCCACAGCTCGTCGTCGAGGAAGCAGGGCGGGCCGGCGATCGGGAAGACGTGGTCGGCCTTCAGGTCGTCGATGTAGCGCCAGGTGCGGTCGAACTGCCGGTCCCGCTTCTGCTTGCCGAACGCCGTCTTCGCCGCCTGCGGCAGCTCGTAGACCATCGGGTACCAGATCGCGCCGGAGAACTGGAGCATGTGCGCGTGCACGTGGCCCAGCTCCGCGAAGACGCCCAGGTCGGTGGGGCGGGCGTCGTTCTGGTTGAGCAGCCGGACCCCCTCGTACTCCACCCACAGCGAGGAGTCGCCGATCGGGCCGTCGGTCGGGCTGGTCAGCGCCTGGATCATGATCTTCAGGCCGCCGTCCAGCTCCACGACCTGCTCGTTCGGCGCCTTCAGGAACTTGGTAAAGCCCAGCTCCCGCAGCTCGTCCTCCATCTCGGAGGTGGGGAACGCGGGCAGCAGCACGGTGGCCGACTTCGACACGAAGCGCTTCAGGTGCGCCGCGTCGAAGTGGTCCCGGTGCAGGTGGGAGACGTAGAGGTAGTCGACGTCGCCGAGGGCCTCCCAGTCGAGCAGGGAGTTGTCCGGAAACGGAAACCACGAGGCGAAATAGGCCGGATTGACCCACGGGTCGCACAGGATGCTGCCCGCGGCCGTGTCGATCCGCATGCTGGCGTGCCCCGTACCGGTCACTCGCACCGCAGTTCCCCCTCAAAACGACAAACAAGGTGTACGCCAGAAACGCTACCGGAGGGAGTCTGGCCACCCACCCGCGACGCCGGTAGTGCCGATGCGCCCGGGCGGATCCGGGACCTTGGTCCCCCGCTGCGGCCCTCGTACGTCCTGCGGGCCGACGCCCGCCCCGCCCGGGCGGATCGTGCGGTCCGCCCCATCGGTCGGACCCAGCGCCGGGCCCGGCACGGGGCGTGCCAGACTAACCGGAGATCCGATCGCGAGGGAAGGACCGACAGTGGCAGGAAGCGAGCCGGTAACGTCGCCAGACCAGCACAAGCCCGGGCACCGCAAATCCGGGCGGATCGGCGCGGTGGTCTCCGCGCTGGCCCTGCTGGCGATGCTCTGCGGCAACCACGAGGGCAGGGTCGAGAACATCTGGCTGGTCGGCCTGGCCGTGCTGCTGCTGCTCATCGTCCTCGGCGACACCGTGCTGCGGCGCAACGGCCTGCGGTCCTGACCGCACCCGCGTCAACCGGCGTCGCACCGGTCCGCGCGCCGGAGGTCACACGCACGAGGGCCCGCCCCCGACCGGGGAGCGGGCCCTCGCCGTACACGGATCAGCGGCCGAACAGGATGTCCTGCACGTCCTTGAGCGCGGCGTCGACCTCGGCCTCGAAGTAGCCGCCGGGCACCAGCCCGAAGCGCAGCGTGTCCAGCTCCTTCGGGTTCACCGGCATCGGGTTGCGCCCCTGCATGCCGCCCAGCAGGGTGTCGAAGAACCGGTCGACCTGGTCCGGGTCGTACCCGCTGCCGAACCGGCGCACCTGGAAGCTGCGACGGATCTGGTCGACGCGGTAGAGGTCGCTGCCGGGCGGGCCGGCCATCGGGGGGCCGGCCATCGGCGGCGGGCCACCCACCGGCGGACCCCCGACCGGCGGACCTCCGACCGGCGGGCCGGCGTTCGGTGGGCCGCCGAACCCCTGCTGCGGCTGCGGGGGCGGCCCGGCCGGTCCGCGGCCCCGCAGTTCACGCAGCTCCCGCTCGGGCATCCGGATCTCGGCGGTCATGTCGGCGCGGGCCCGCCGGCCGGCCTCGAACCCGTCGAAGCGCGGCTCGTCGCCGTAGCCACCGGGGCCGTCGTAGTTGCCCGGGCCGTCGCCGTAGCCGCCGGGGCGGTCGCCGTAGTTGCCGGGGCCGTCGCCGTAGCCGCCGCCCGGGCCGTCGCCGTACTTGGCCGGGCCGTCGCCGTAGCCACCGGGACCGTCGCCGTAGCCGCCCGGGCGGTCGCCGTAGTTGCCGGGACCGTCGCCGTAGCCGCCGGGGCCGGCGGGCAGGCCGCGCGGCGGCGGGGCGCCGTGGCCACCCGGGGCGCCCGGGCCCATCGGGCCGGGGCCGCCCGGGCCGCGCGGCGGCTCGTAGCCGCCCCGGGGGGCGTCGTAACCACCGGCGAAGGCGCCGGTGGGCTCGTCGTAGCGGCCGTAGCGGTCGGCGGGCGGGCCGGCCTGCGCCGGCATCGCCCGGGGCGGCATCGGCTGCGGGACCGGCGACATGCCGCGGTCGTCGCGCATCGGCGGGCCCATCCGGTCGGGCGGACCCATGCGATCGGGGGGACCCATGCGATCGGGAGCACCCATGCGATCGGGAGGACCCATCCGGTCCGGCGGACCCATCCGGTCGGGAGGACCGAGGCGGTCGGGGGGGCCGAGGCGGTCGGCGTCCCGGGGGTCGCCGCCGCGGCCGCCGGCGCCACCGCGCTCCTCCAGCTCGGCCAGCTGCCGCTCGACCCGGTCGAGGTGCAGGTCGACCTGCCACTCGTCGTAGCCGTTGAAGCGGACCCGGAAGACGACGTCGTGGACCTCCTGGGAGGCGACGGGGGCACCCACCGGCCGGCCGTCGAGCGTCGCCTCGACCCGGTCCAGGAAGGCGTCGACCTCGTCGACCTTGTATCCCCGGCGGAGCGCCTTACGCCGGAAACGCTGACCCTGACTCGCCACTATGTCTCCTGGTCTCGTTCGCTACGCCCGGTCACGCCTTCTCCCCGGCCCGGTCGGTGTCGGTGTCCATGTCCTCGGCGGCGGCGAGCTGCCCACACGCTCCGTCGATCTCGCGACCCCGGGTGTCCCGCACGGTCGTCGACACCCCGGCCTCGCGCAGCCGCCGGACGAACTCGCGCTCGACCGGCTTCGGGCTGGCGTCCCAACGGCTGCCCGGAGTCGGGTTGAGGGGGATGAGGTTCACGTGGGTCAGCTTCCCGGCCAGCAGCCGCCCGAGCAGATCAGCTCTCCACGGCTGGTCGTTCACGTCCCTGATCATCGCGTACTCGATCGACACGCGACGTCCCGTGCGGGCCGCGTAGTCCCACGCCGCGTCCAGCACCTCGGACACCTTCCAGCGCTGGTTGACCGGCACGAGTTCGTCGCGCAGCTCATCATCGGGGGCGTGCAGCGACAGCGCAAGGGTCACCGAGAGGTCTTCGCTGGCCAGTCGGCGGATGGCCGGGACCAGCCCCACCGTGGAGACCGTGATGTGGCGCTGCGACAGCCCGAGCCCCTCGGGCGCCGGGGCGACCAGCCGACGGATCGCCGCGACCACCCGGGAGTAGTTGGCCAGCGGCTCGCCCATGCCCATGAAGACCACGTGCGACAGGCGCGGCGGCGAACCCGCCACCGCGCCGGAGGCGGCCACGCCGGCCAGGTAGACCGCCTGGTCGACGATCTCGGCGGTGGAGAGGTTGCGGGTCAGCCCCGCCTGGCCGGTGGCGCAGAACGGGCAGGCCATGCCGCAGCCGGCCTGGCTGGAGATGCAGACCGTGACGCGGTCCGGGTAGCCCATCAGCACGCTCTCCACCAGCGAGCCGTCGTGCAGCCGCCAGAGCGCCTTGCGGGTCGCGCCGTCGTCGCAGGCCAGCTCGCGGACCGGGGTGAGCAGCCGGGGCAGGAGCCGGTCGGCGAGCTTCTCCCGGGTGGCAGCCGGCAGGTCGGTCATCTGCCCCGGATCGCGCACCAGCCGACCGAAGTAGTGGGTGGAGACCTGCTTGGCGCGGAACGCCGGCTCCCCCAGCTCGGTGACCAGGGCCCGGCGGCCGGCGAGGTCGAGATCGGCGAGGTGACGGGGAGGCATCGCGGGCCGCCGCCCGGGGGCGTCGGGGTCTGCGGGAATCAGGGGCAGGCTCGTCATGGCGCGTCCAGTCTGTCACGCCGGATGGCCGACACACCCGTCCGGAGGTGCCGAATCGCCCCCCGCCGCCCGGGCGGAACCGCTGACGACGGGTGATTCACGCCTCACTCCAGCACCGGGACGAAGACCGCCAGGAGCAGGTACGCGGTCGGCAGCGCGAAGAGGATCGAGTCCAACCGGTCCATCAGGCCGCCGTGCCCCGGGAGCAGGTTGCTCATGTCCTTCACCCCGAGGTCCCGCTTGATCATCGACTCGGCGAGGTCACCGAGGACGGCGGCACCGGAGACGGCCAGCCCGAAGAGCGCACCCCACCACGGGGCCACGTCGAGGAGCAGCCAGAGCAACAGGGCGCTGCCCAGCGCCGCGGCGGTGACCGAGCCGGCGAAGCCCTCCCAGGACTTCTTCGGGCTCACCGAGGGGGCCATCGGGTGCTTGCCGAAGCTGACGCCGGCCGCGTACCCGCCGGTGTCGGAGAGGACCACCGCGGCCAGCGTCACCAGCACCCGCAACTCGCCGTCCTCGGGCACCGCCGCCAGCAGCGCGGCGAACCCGCCGAGGAACGGCACGTACACGGCGATGAGGGTGGCGGCGGTCAGGTCCCGCTGGAAGCCGCCCGGCCCGTCGCCGAGCCGCCAGACCATGGTGCCCAGCACGGTCACCAGCAGGCCGAGGCTGAGCGCGTCGGGGCCGGAGAACCAGGCCAGCCCGACGGTGAGCACCCCGCCGGCGACCAGCGGCACCAGCGGCGGATGGGCGCCGCTGCGGCGTACCGCCCGGGCCATCTCCCAGATGCCGACGCCGACCGCCGCGGCCACCACCACCAGGAAGGCGGGCGGGTAGAAGAACAGCGGCACCACGATCAGGGCGCCGAGACCCACGCCGACGGCGATGGCCGCCGGCAGGTTGCGCCCGGCCCGGCTCGGGACGGGCTGCTGGGTCGGGGGCCGGTCCACGCCGGCCCGGCGCCGGCCGCGCTGCCGGCGGCCCAGCGGCCGCGCGGGCTCGGGCTCCGGCTCGACGTCCCGGACCGGTTCGAGCTGGGTGGTCGGGTACTCGGAGTCGTCGGGCTGGCCGCGGTGGCCGTTCATCGCGGCCGGGTCACCGCCGGCCACCACGTCGGCGGGCGGGCGGGGCTGGGCCGGCGCCTCGGCGTACGCGTCAGGCAGAACGGCGGGACCGCGGTGCCACTGACCCGGATCGATCTCGGGCTCCGGCCAGGGGAGGCCGGGTGCCGGTGCGGGAGCGGGGGCGTCGGGGCGGTCCCAGCCGCGGGGCTCGGCGCTGCCGTGGGGATCGAGGTGGGCCATCACGCACCGAGCGGGACCGGCACGAGATCCATCAGATGACGCACAACCACAACCATTCCCCTACCCGCGCGACTGTTCCGTCCGGTTGACCCGCCCGACGGCCGGCCGATCCCCACCGTTCACCGCAGGGTGGCCGGGAATCCTGCCGAGCCTACTGCACCCACCGATCCCTCACGTCGGACCGGCCCCGCGCCGCCCTCCGACGACGGTGGCACCGGACCCCGCCGCCCGGGAGCGGACGGCGGAGCGCCGGTGCCACGATGCCGTCGTCGCCGGTGGAGGCCGGCGTACGGCTCACACCTCGAGAAGCTCGTTCTCCTTGTGCTTGACCAGGTCGTCGACGGCGGCGACGAAGCGCTGGGTCAGGTCGTCGAGTTCCTTCTCGGCGCGGCGGCCGTCGTCCTCGCCGACCTCGCCGTCCTTGACGAGCCGGTCCAGCTCCTCCTTGCCCTTGCGGCGGATGTTACGGATGGCCACCTTGGCCTCCTCACCCTTGTGCCGGGCGACCTTGATCATTTCTCGGCGGCGCTCCTCGGTCATCTGCGGCAGCAGGATGCGGAGCTGGTTGCCCTCGTTGTTCGGGTTGGCGCCGAGGTCGGAGTCGCGGATCGCCTTCTCCATGGCGTTGATCTGCGAGTTGTCGTACGGCTTGATGATCACCATGCGCGGCTCGGGCACCCCGATGGACGCCATCTGGGGCAGCGGGGTGGGGCTGCCGTAGTAGTCGATGATGATCTTCGAGAACATGGCGGCGTTGGCGCGACCGGTGCGGATCGCGCCGAACTCCTCCTTGGCGTGCTCGATGGCACGCTCCATCTTCTCCTCGGCCTCGAGGAGGGTGTCGTCGATCACCGGTCTCCTCGCCTCCTTCTGTGCTCGTCGTGGGCTTGTCGTGTCGGAGGGACCGCTGAGGTCGGGGTCAGACCGCTCAGGCGGTGATCAGGGTGCCGATCTTGTCGCCACCCACGGCCCGGATGATGGTGTCGTCGCCCTGCGCGCCGAAGACCAGCATCGGCAGGCCGTTCTCCATGCACAGGCTGAACGCGGCGGCGTCGGCGACCCGCAGGTTGCGCCGCAGCACCTCGGAGAAGGTGATCGAGTCGAACTTGCTGGCGGTCGGGTCGACCCGCGGGTCGGCGGTGTAGACGCCGTCCACGCCGTTCTTGCTCATCAGCACCACGTCGGCGCGGATCTCCAGGGCCCGCTGGGCGGCCACGGTGTCGGTGGAGAAGTACGGCATCCCGGCGCCCGCGCCGAAGATCACCACGCGGCCCTTCTCCAGGTGCCGGATGGCGCGCAGCGGGATGTACGGCTCGGCGACCTGGGCCATCGTGATCGCGCTCTGCACGCGCGTCTCGATGCCCTCCTTCTCCAGGAAGTCCTGCAACGCGAGGCAGTTCATCACGGTGCCGAGCATGCCCATGTAGTCGGCCCGGGCCCGGTCCATGCCGCGCTTCTGCAGCTCGGCGCCCCGGAAGAAGTTGCCGCCGCCGACCACCACCGAGACCTGCACGCCGCGGCGGACCACGGTGGCGATCTGCCGGGCGATGGCCTGCACGACGTCCGGGTCGACCCCGATCGCGCCCCCGCCGAACACCTCACCGGAGAGCTTCAGCACCACCCGGCGGGCCCGACCGGGGGGTGGCGCCGTCGGATCGTCCGCCGCCAGACTCCGGTCACTCACAACCTGCGTCATCCGCCCCGCCCTTCCCCATGCGCACGTCCCGTACGCCCCGTACCGCGAAACTGCCGTAGCCGACCCTATGTGACGAGGAGGCCGCGGTGCCTGTCACGTACACCGGCGGCCTCCTCGTCGACGTTTCCCTGCCCGCGGCGCGCGAAGCGCCCGGGGGCGGCTCAGGCCTGGCCGACCTCGAACCGCACGAAGCGGGTGACCTCGATGCCGGCCTCGGCCAGCAGCTGCTTCACCGACTTCTTGTTGTCGGCGACCGACGCCTGCTCGAGCAGGACGTAGTCCTTGAAGAACGCGTTCACCCGGCCCTCGACGATCTTCGGCAGGGCCGCCTCGGGCTTGTTCTCCTCGCGGGCGGTCTGCTCGGCGATGCGCCGCTCGGACTCGACAACGTCGGCCGGCACCTCGTCCCGGGTGAGGTACTTCGGCCGCATGGCGGCGATCTGCATCGCGACGCCCCGGGCGTCCGAGTCGGACGCCTCGTCGCCGGCCGTGCTCGTGTACTGCACCAGCACGCCGACCGCCGGGGGCAGGTCCTGGCTCTTGCGGTGCAGGTAGACGGCGGTGGTGCCGTCGAGCTTGGCGAACCGGTTGAGGACGAGCTTCTCGCCGATCTTGGCGGACTGCTCCTGCACCAGGTCGGCGACGGTCTTGCCGTCCAGCTCGGTGGCGAGCAGCTCCTCGGCGGTGCCGACGCCGCTGCGCTCGCCGTGCTCCACCAACTGCTGGGCCAGCTCGATGAAGGCGTCGGTCTTGGCGACGAAGTCGGTCTCGCAGTTGAGCTCGAGCAGCGCCTTGCCGGAGTGGGCGATCAGACCGTTGGCGGCCGTACGGCCGGCCCGCTTGCCGACGTCCTTGGCGCCCTTGACGCGCAGGATCTCGACGGCCTTGTCGAAGTCGCCCTCGGCCTCGGTCAGCGCCTTCTTGCAGTCCATCATGCCGGCGCCGGTGAGGTCGCGGAGCTTCTTGACGTCCGCGGCGGTGAAGTTGGACATGGCTCTCTCTTCGGTGTTGAGACTGCGGGTGGGTTGGTCCTGGTGCCGGTTACCCGGATCCGGGCGCGACGTGCCCGGCGTACCTGCCGCTTCCCCGCCGCCCGGGAGACCGGGCGGCGGGGAAGCGGCGGTGCGGTCACTCCGCGGCGGCGGTCGCCGGCTGCTCGACCGGCTGGGCCGGCTCGGCCTGCGGGGCCTGCTCGGCCTGCGGGGCCTGCTCGGCCTGCGGGGCCTGCTCGTCGGCCTTCTTCGGCTCCTCGAGCAGCTCGCGCTCCCACTCGGCCAGCGGCTCGTCGGAGGCGACGCCCGGCTCCGGCTTCTCGTCGCTGCCGCGACGACGGCCGGAACGGGCGATCAGGCCGTCGGCGACGGCGGCGGCCACGACCCTGGTCAGCAGCTCGGCCGAGCGGATCGCGTCGTCGTTGCCCGGGATCGGGAAGTCGACCTCGTCCGGGTCGCAGTTGGTGTCGAGCACCGCGATCACCGGGATGCCCAGCTTGCGAGCCTCGTCGACGGCGATGTGCTCCTTCTTGGTGTCGACCACCCAGATCGCGGCCGGCAGCTTCTGCATGTCCCGCAGACCGCCGAGGGTGCGGGTCAGCTTGATCTTCTCGCGGGAGAGCTGCAGGGTCTCCTTCTTGGTGTACCCGGCGGCGGTGCCGCTCAGGTCACCCAGGGCCTCCAGCTCCTTCATCCGCTGGAGCCGCTTGTAGACCGTCTGGAAGTTGGTCAGCATGCCGCCGAGCCAGCGGTGGTTGACGTACGGCTGACCGACCCGGGTCGCCTGCTCGGCGATGGCCTCCTGGGCCTGCTTCTTGGTGCCGACGAAGAGGATGCTGCCACCCTCGGCGACGGTCCCGCGCACGAACGAGTAGGCCTTCTCGATGTAGTCGAGGGTCTGGCGCAGGTCGATGATGTAGATACCGTTGCGCTCGGTGAAGATGAAGCGCTTCATCTTCGGGTTCCAGCGCCGGGTCTGGTGCCCGAAGTGGACACCGCTCTCCAGCAGCTGACGCATGGTCACGACGGCCATGGTGGGGTACTCCTCGTGGTCCCTGGTTGTCCCGCCCGGCCAGGCGGCCGGGCGTCCTGGCGCCCGGTCGGCGGCCATGGCGGGCCCGACCAAGATCGGGACCAGGGAGGCCGTCGCCCCACGACGGCTCGTGGAGAGGGCGCGCGAGGTCGACCGCGCAAGGCGGTCGCCAGTTGGCCAGTGTACGCCCCTTCCCCGCCCCCGATGCCTCGGGTGCGGGGAAGGGGTCGGAACGCCCATTTCCGGCACCAAACGCGCCGGTCGAGGGTCAGCCGACGGCGAGGGCGGCGGCGACGAAGAGCACCAGGCCGACGGTCAGGTACGCCGTCGGCGGGCGCAGCCAGCCCCGGCTCCCCTCCGCCAACGACAGCCCGCCGGTGCGCAGCCCGTACAGGCCGATCGCGAAGATCGGCAGGCCGCAGACCAGGAAGATCCCCACCACGATGTCGGCGGCCGAGACCGGGTCGCCGGTCACGCCGCTGAACAGCACCCGCATCGCGGGCACCTCGAACACCACGACCAGCAGGGTGAAGAGCGCGGCCAGCGCCGGCCGCCGGGTCCGGTAGACCCCGTCGCCCGCCGGCGGTCCCGGTTGCGGCGCGACCACCGGTGGGTACGCCGGCAGCTCCCCCGGCGGGAGGTCGGCGCGGGGCGCGATCGGCGGCATCGGCCCGGTCGGCATCTCCAGCGCGTTCGGGGTCTCGACCGGCCGGGCGGGCTCGTCGACCGGCTTCTCCGCCGGGTTCGTGGGCTCGGCGGCCCGACCGGGCGCGACGATCGGGTACCCGCCCAGCGGGGCCGGGCGGGGCGGCTCCACGGTCCGCTCGACGGGTTTCGCCCCGGCCAGGGCGTCGACCCCCGACGTCGACAGCGCGTCGCGCGCCCCCCTCGACTCCCGGGCGGCGCGGCGGCCCGGACGGTCGGTCGGCAGCTCCCCGGAGACGTCCGGATCCGCCTCGGCCCGGCGCGAGCGGCTCGCCCGGTATCCCTCCGTCTCCGACCGGGCGTCCCCGAGCGGCGGCACCGCGGCGAAGCGCCCCGAATCGCCCTCCCCGAACCTTGCGGGCTCCGATCCGGTGGCAGCGAACCGGCCGGAATCCTCCGGCCCGGTGACGGCGAACCGACCCGAGTCCTCCGGGCCCGTCACCGCGAACCGACCCGAATCCTCCGGCCCGGTGACGGCGAACCGACCCGAATCCTCAGGGCCCGTCACCGCGAACCGGCCGGAGTCCTCCGGTCCGGCGAAGCGGCCCCGATCGGCCTCGACCGCCCCGAAGCGCCCGGAGTCGGGCTCGACGGACCCGAAGCGTCCCGAGTCGGGCTCCGTCGACGGGCCGAAGCGTCCTGCTTCGCCGCGCCGGGCCCCCACGGAATCGCCGTAGCGGCCGTCCTCCCCGGCCCGGCGCGGCTCGGGGGCGCTCAGGTCGTCGTCCCGGTACCGGGTGTCGGCCGGGCCGCGCCAGTCCGCCTCCCCGTAGCCGCTCTCACGGTCACGGTCGCGGTCGCGATCCGCCGGATACCAGCGCGACTCCTGATCTTCGACAAAGTTCCGTCGTCCGTCCACGTCCGGCACCGTATGCGACCGGCTCCACGGACGCCATTCGCCCCCTGGGCACCCGCGTGCACCGGGTCACCGCGCGGCGACGGTCGGGCACGGCGGCGGGCGAGCCGGTCCGGCTGTGCGGTGCGGCGGGCGGTTCGTCGGGGCGGTGCGGTGCGCAGTTCGTGCCGGCGGTGCGGGTGCGCGGTTCGTGCCGGCGGTGCGGGTGCGCGGTTCGTGCCGGCGGTGCGGGTGCGCGGTTCGTGAGGTGGTCCGCTGGCGCCGACCGCATAGCACGCCGAGGGCATGATCGTCCGTTCGTCCACAGCGCGTCCGCCGTCCACAGCTTCCGCGGCGCGGGGCGGCGGCTTCCCGCCCGTCGGGTGCACCGTGCCGGCATGACGAAGCAGAACCAGGCGGTCGGCGCGTACGGGGAGCGGTGCGCCGTCCGGCACCTGATCGGGGCGGGACTGCGCCCGGTGGCCCGGAACTGGCGCTGCCCGGCCGGGGAGATCGACATCATCGCGTGGGACGGGCCGGTGCTCGCCTTCTGCGAGGTGAAGACCCGCCGCACCGACGAGTTCGGCCCGCCGGCGGAGGCGGTCGTACCGGCCAAGGCCCGCCGGCTGCGCGGACTCGCCGCCCGGTGGCTCGCCGACACCGGCACCACCGCCGACGAGGTGCGCTTCGACGTCGTCTCGGTACGCCTCACCGGCGCCGGCGCCGCCCGGGTCGAGCACCTCAAGGGGGCGTTCTGATGGGCGGGCCCGACCGGACGGGGGCCGGCGGCGCGGGCCGACGGGCGGCGTCGTGAGCTACGCGAAGGTGCTCTGCGTGGGCCTGGTCGGCGTCACCGGGCACCTGGTGGAGGTCGAGGCCGACCTGGCGGCCGGCCTGCCGGCGGTGGTCATCTCGGGGCTGCCGGACACCGCTCTGCACGAGGCCCGGGACCGGGTCCGCGCGGCCGTGGTCAACTCCGGTCAGCGGTGGCCAAACCGGCGGATCACCCTCAACCTGCTGCCGGCCGACCTGCCGAAGTTCGGCTCCGCGTTCGACCTGGCGATCGCGGCGGCCCTGCTGGGCGGCTCCGGCGAGCTGCCGCTGCTGCCGCTCGAACACGTGGTGGTCCTGGGCGAGCTGGGCCTCGACGGCACGGTCCGCCCGGTGCGCGGCGTGCTGCCGATGGTCGCCGCGGCGGCCCGGGCCGGCGTCGGAAAGGTGATCGTCCCGGCCGGCAACGCCGCCGAGGCGGCGGTCGTCCCCGGGGTCCGGGTCCGGGCGGTCGACACGCTGCACCGGTTGGTCAGCTTCATCCGCGACGGCTCGCCCCTGATCGAGCCGGAGCCGGACGGGCCGCCGACGGCCGGCGGCGGGCCCGACCTGGCCGAGGTCGCCGGGCAGGGGCTGGGCCGAAGGGCGCTGGAGGTGGCCGCGGCGGGTGGGCACCACCTGGCGCTGGTCGGGCCGCCGGGAGCCGGCAAGACCATGCTCGCCGAGCGCCTACCGTCGATCCTGCCGGAGCTGGACGACGAGGCCGCGCTGGAGGTCACCGCGCTGCACTCGATCGCCGGGCTGCTGCCGCCGGGCGGCCGGTTGCTGCGCCGCCCGCCGTTCCAGGCGCCGCACCACACGGCGACGGTGCCGTCGCTGGTCGGCGGCGGTTCCGGGCTGGCCCGCCCCGGCGCTGTCTCACTCGCCCACCGGGGCGTGCTCTTTCTCGACGAGGCGCCCGAGTTCAGCCGGGGCGCGCTGGAGGCGCTGCGCCAGCCGCTGGAGAACGGCCGGGTCCGGCTGGCCCGCAGCCGGGGCGGCGCCGAATACCCGGCCCGTACGCAGCTGGTGCTGGCGGCCAACCCGTGCCCGTGCGCCAAGCCGGCCGGGGACGCGTACTGCGAATGCCCGCCGCAGGCCCGGCGGCGCTACCTGAGCCGGCTCTCCGGGCCGTTGCTGGACCGGATCGACGTGCAGGTGCGGCTGCCGCCCGTCCGGGCGGCCGAGCTGATGGCGGCCACCGTCGACAGCGAGGCCTCCGCCACCGTCGCCGCGCGGGTGGCGGCGGCCCGGCGGGCGGCGGCCGCGCGCTGGGCGGTGCTCGGCCACCGGCTCAACGCCGAGATACCCGGCCCGTACCTGCGCCGCCCGCCCTGGCGCCTGCCCGGGCCGGACACGGCCGAGCTGCGGGCCCGGCTGGACTCCGGGTCGCTGTCGGCCCGGGGCTTCGACCGGATCATCCGCCTGGCCTGGACGATCGCGGACCTGGACGGTCGGGACCGTCCCGACCGGGAGGACGTCCGGGAGGCCATCCAACTGAGGACGGGGGACACGACGTGAGCACCGACGAGGAGACGCTGGCCAGGGTGGCGCTCACCTGGCTCGCCGAGCCGGGCACCTGGTCGGTGCACCGGCTGGTCGACCGGCTGGGCCCGGTGGCGGCGCTCGACCTGCTGCTCGACGGGGGCGCGCCGGAGGAGACGCTGCGCAACGCCGTGGCGGCCCGTTGCGCGGCCGGCGACGCCCGGGCCGTCGCGGCCGAGGCGCTGGCCCGAACGGACCGGCTCGGCGCCCGGATCGTCGTCCCCGACGACGACGAGTGGCCCGTACGGACCGAGGACCTGCGCCGGCTCCGGCTGCCCGGCGCCTACCGGCGGGTCGACGTCGAGACCGCTCCCCCGCTCTGCTTCTGGGTACGCGGCTCGTGGCCGCTCGGTGAGGCGTTCGACCGCTCCGTCGCGGTCGTCGGTGCCCGCGCCGCCACCGGGTACGGCACGCACGTCGCCACGGAACTCGGCTACGGGCTGGCCGACCGGGACTGGACCGTCGTCTCGGGCGGAGCGTTCGGCATCGACGCCGCGGCCCACCGGGGCGCGCTCAACGCCGGTGGCCGCACCGTGGCGGTGCTCGCCTGCGGCGTGGACCGCCCGTACCCGATGGGCAACGCGGCGCTGTTCGACCGGATCGCCGAGACCGGGCTGCTGGTCAGCGAGTGGATGCCGGGCGCCGATCCGCTCCGACCCCGGTTCCTCATCCGCAACCGGGTGATCGCGGCGGGCACCCTCGGCACGGTGCTGGTGGAGGCGGCCGCCCGCAGCGGCGCCACCCAGACCACCCACCGGGCGCTCGCCCTGGGCAAACCCAGCATGGTGGTGCCCGGCCCGGTCACGTCGGCGATGTCCGTCGGCGCCCACGAGACGCTGCGGGAGTACCCGAAGGCCCGACTGGTGACCGGCGTCGCGCAGGTGCTGGAGGAGGTCGGGCGGATCGGCGACCTGGCGCCCGTACCGCGCGGCCCGCAGCGGCCGGTCGACCTGCTCGACGACGACGCGCGGGCCGTCGTCGAGGCGTTGCCCCGCCGGGGGGCGGTGGACGTGGACGTCCTCGCCGCGCGGGCCGGGCTGCCCGTCCGTACCGCGCTGCGGAAGCTGTCGATGCTCGAGGAGCTGGCCCTGGTGCTCCGCCGCGACGACGGGTACGCCCTCGCGCCGCCGCCGGCCAGGAGCGCGACCACCGCGCGACCGGCTACGCCGGAGGGACCGTGAGCCCGGTCAGTCACCCTCGAAGCGGATCTCCATCGCGCGGTCCTGCCGGCAGCGCCGCGCCAGCCGGTCCAGCTGGCGCACGTGCGTCATCTCCGGCGTCGACCGGGCCACCTCGGCGAGGCAGCGCACCTCGGCGAGGAGCTGGGGCGCCTGGCCGGCGGGGACCACCAGCTCGCCGACCGGATCCACCCGATCGAGCAGCGGCGTGCGCCCGCCGCCCCGGACCCGCCTGACGAGATTCAGCAGCACGTCGTCGGGATCGGGCAGCACCTCCGCCGGCACGACGCGGCGCCGGCCGGAGCCCGCCCCGACCGCCCGGTAGAGGACGACGTCCACCCCCATGTCCGGCCCCCTTCGTCGAGCCTGGTCCCGTCGCGCGGCGACCACGACCAGGGCCCACCTCCGCTGGTACGACCAGTCTGCTCGCCTCGGCCGGCGCAATCCATCACCCGGGCCGCGCGCCCGAGGCGGGACCACCCGCGAGCCGGCTCGCCCGGTCGACTCCCGGCGGGCCCCGGCGGGCCAGCGGCCCAGCGCCCCAGCAGCCCGGCGGCCCAGCGGCCCAGCAGCTCGGCGACTCTCGGCGGTTCGGCTGCCTGCCGGTGCCGCCGGTCGACCGTAGGCTGGTCGTGTGCCGCCCGAGGATCCGCCGCCCACCGCCGCCACGGCCTCGCCCCGCACGACCGCACCCGCAGCTCGTTCCAACGGGGCGGGGACTCGCCCGCGAGGGACGCCGGCCGCCTTGGCTCGGCGGCCGGCGGGTCCGCGCCGCCGCGGACATGCGGACGGTCGCGAGGGAGCCGCCGTGCGGTGGGTGGTCGCGAGGCAGTCGTGGTGAGGCGGGAGGCGAACGGCACCCGGGCGACCCACGCGGCCCTCCCACCGGCGATGCGGGAGGCGGTGGACGACTTCGCCGGGCACCTGGCCGGTGTGCGCAACCGGTCCGCCCACACGGTCCGGGCGTACGTCGGTGACGTGGTGTCCCTGTTGGACCACGCCCACCGGATGGGCTGCGCCGAACTACCGGAGCTGGACCTCACCGTGCTGCGCAGTTGGCTGGCGAAGCAGCGGACGATGGGGGCCGCCCGGACGTCACTCGCCCGCCGGGCGGCCTCGGCGCGGACGTTCAGCGCCTGGGCGCACCGCTGCGGGCTGCTCCCCGCCGACGTGGCCGCCGCCCTGGCCAGCCCACGCGCCCACCGGGACCTGCCGACCGTGCTGCGCGCCGACCAGGCGGCCGCCCTGGTCGAGGCGCCGGGCCGGCTCGCCCCGGGTGTGCCGCCACCCGCCGAGAGCGACTCCCGGGCGTCGTCGTCCGATCAGGGCGACTCCCGACCGACGCCGTCCGCCGAGGACGGTTCCCGGGGCACGCCGTCCGTCGCCGGTGCCTCCCGGTCGACGTCGCCGCCGGAGGACGGCTCCCGGCCGACGTCGACCCCCGAGGACGGCTCCCGGCCGACGTCGCCGGGGTCGTCGGATCCGTCCCGGGCGGCCGACGGGGTCGCCGAGGCGGTGCTGCTGCGGGACCGGGCGCTGCTGGAGCTGCTCTACGGCACGGGGGTGCGGATCAGCGAGGCGTGCGGCCTCGACGTCGCCGACGTCGACCACGCGCGACGCGTCGTGCGGGTGTTCGGCAAGGGCGGCCGGGAACGCGCCGTCCCGTACGGGGTGCCGGCGCAGCGGGCGCTCGACGAGTGGCTGCGCCACGGCCGGCCGGCACTGGCCGCACCGCACTCCCGCGACGCGCTGCTGCTCGGCGCCCGCGGCGGACGGCTCAACCCGACGACGGCACGGCGGATCGTCAGCGGGTACGCGGACGCCGCCGGCCTGCCTCCGGTCAGCCCGCACGGGCTGCGGCACTCGGCGGCCACCCACCTGCTCGAGGGCGGCGCCGACCTGCGGGCGGTGCAGGAGCTGCTGGGCCACTCATCCCTGGCGAGCACCCAGATCTACACCCACGTCTCCGTGGAGCGGCTCCGCGCCGCCTACCGCCAGGCCCACCCCCGCGCCTGAGCCCCACCGTCACCAACCGCCCCGCGCCCCGGGCTCCCCGCCTGCGGCCCGGGCTCCTGCGGCCGGGGCCGCCTCCGCGCCCGCACACGGCCCCGGCCGGTCGCGAGCCGATTCCGAACAGCCGGACCTGACCAGCCCGGGCACGACGGACCGGAATCAACCGGCCCAGGCACGAAGGACCGGCACCGACCAGCCGGCACGACGGGCCGGCTGGCCTCCAACCAGGACGGGCCAGGACGGCCCGGGACCGCCCAGCCCAGGCAGGACGGGCAGGACGGGCGGCCCGTCAGGACGGGTTGACGGTCAGGATCGGCGCGGCGACGAGCCCGGCCCGTCGGGGGCCGAGCCCCGGAGCACGACGTGCGGCTCCCGCCCGAGGTCCAGGCACATCCGCACGTCGTCGTAGCGTTCGTCGCCCACCTCGATGACGTTCGGCAGCCGCCCCCACTCGCGGAAGCCGAGGCGCTCGTAGAGCTCGATGGCACCGTGGTTGTTGCCGCGCACGCCCAGCGCCAGGGTCTCGATGCCGGCCTTACGGGCGTCGTCGACCAGTGCGCCGGTGACGAGGCGACCGATCCCGCGGCCACGGGCGGCGGGGTGTGCGGTGATCTTCTCCAGGTCGGCGTAGTGGGCGAAGATCGGCTTCGGACCGCGCCGCCACGTCCCGGTGCCCACCACCCGGTCGTCCAGCACGGCGAGGACCAGCGCGGCGTCGCCGGCCTCGACCAGACCGAGCACCCCGTCCAGCCAGGCGTCGGTCTCGGCGCGGCCGGGCGGGACCGCGTACCCGATCGCACCGCCGCGCTCGGCGACCGCGTGCAGCACCCGGTGCACCTCGGCACGGAGCTGCCGGTCGGCCACGGTCGGCCAGCGCAGTTCGACGTCCATGACCAGCGATTCTCCGGGATCGAGGAGGGTCGACCGACACGGGCACCCGACGCGACGGCGCCCCGGACGGGCGCCCGGCGGACCGTACCCGGCGGAACGGCGGCGGGACATCGACCGGTCGCTACGATCGTCGGGTGAGCCTCCCGCAGCCGCCCGAGCCGATCGCGGCAGCCCGCCTGCTCTTCTCGCTCGACCCGGCGGTCAGCCATCTGAACCACGGTTCGTTCGGCGCGGTGCCGATCGCCGTGCAGCGGTCCCAGCAGCGGCTGCGCGACGAAATGGAGGCCAATCCGCTGCGCTTCTTCACGCAGGGCCTGGTCGACCGGATCACTTACACCCGCCGGCACCTGGCCGGCTTCCTGGGCGCCGACCCGGACGGCACCGCGCTGGTCCCGAACGCCACCACCGGCGTGGCCGTGGTGCTCCAGTCGCTCGGCCTGGGCCCCGGCGACGAGGTGCTCACCACCGACCACGGCTACGGCGCGGTCGGGCTCTCCATCGCCCGGGAGTGCCGGCGTACGGGGGCGGCCACCCGGGCGTTGCCCGTCGCGTTGGCCGCCTCGGACGAGGAGATCCTCCAGATCGTCCGCGCCGGGCTGCGCCCCGGCCGGACCCGGCTGCTCGTCGTGGACCAGCTCACCTCGGCCACCGCCCGGCTCTTCCCCGTCGCCGCGATCGTCGGCGTGGCCCGCGAGCACGGGATACCGGTCCTCGTCGACGCCGCGCACGCCCCGGGCATGCTTCCGACGCCGGTGGGCGACGTCGGCGCCGACTTCTGGGTGGGCAACCTGCACAAGTGGGCGTACGCGCCGCGCGGCACCGCCGCGCTGGTGGTCGCCCCGCCGTGGCGGGAGCGGATCGAACCGCTGGTCGTCTCCTGGGAGCAGGAGTCGGGGTTCCCCGGCCGGGTCGAGTGGGCGGCGACGCAGGACTACACGGGCTGGCTGGCCGCGCCGGTGGGCCTGTTCACGCTGCGCAGCCTCGGCGTCGACCGGGTACGCGGGCACAACGCAGCGCTGGCGGCGTACGGCCAGCGGGTGCTGGGGGACGCGCTCGGGGTGGCCTCCGCCGACCTGCCGGACCCCGGCGGACCCGGGATCGCCATGCGGATCGTCCCGCTGCCGGCGGGCCTGGCCACCACGCTCGACGCGGCGCGGGCGCTGCGGGAGCGCATCGCCGAGCGGCTCGCCACCGAGGTCGCGGTCATGGCGTGGAACGGGCGCGGCTGGCTGCGGCTCTGTGCCCAGGTCTACAACACCCTGGACGAGTACGAGCGGCTCTCGGTGCGGCTCCCCCCGCTGCTCGCCCAGCGCTGAGGCGCGAGGAAGGGCCCCTTCCGACGTTCCGCCGTGCAGGAAGGGCCTCCTGACCGGCAACCCCACCACCGCAGCTCCCCACGTTCACCGACAGGCGGACGAGCGGCGCGGGCGAACGACCCGACGAGCGGCGCGGACCGACAACGTTGGACGAACGGCACGAACGGCCCGGACGAACGGCGCCCGGATGGTCGGCGCGCTGGCGAACGGCGCGCGGGCGGATGGGGTCGGCCCGGGGTCGACACCGTCGAGCGGCAGCAGCCGCACGGGTCCCAGGCCGAGCAGGGCCAGCGGATCCAGGTAGTCGGCGCCGCGCCGCAGCCCCCAGTGCAGGCAGGCGGGAGCGGGGCAGCCCGAATGGCCCGTGAGCAGGGCGCCCAACGGTGTTCCGGCGGCCAGGCGGTCGCCGGGGCGCACCGCGGGCGACACCGGCTCGTGGGTGGTCCGCAATCCGTCGGCGTGCCCGACCGTGACGACGGGCCGGCCGGCCACCAGGCCGGCGAAGAGCACCGTGCCGGCACCGGCGGCCCGCACGGTCGCGCCCGGCGCGGCGGCCAGGTCGACGCCCCGGTGCCCGGGCAGCCAAGGCCGTGGCGGCGGGTCGAACCGGCGGACCGGGCGCGGGACGCCGTCGAGCGGCCACCGGAAACGCGCCGCCCGCAACGCCGGAGCCCAGGACGCCACGGCCCCGAACGACGGGACCCCGGACGACGGAATCCCGGACAACCCGGCCCAGGGCGGCACGGCCCCGGACGACGCCACCCCGGACGACGCGGCCCAGGGCGATCCGACCCCAGGCGACCCGGCCACGGGCACCACGACGCCGGGCGGTCCCGACCCGGACGTCGACGCGGCGGCACCTCCGACGGCGGGCGGCCGGAGCGCCGCCGGCACCGGCGAGGGGACGGGCGCGGCGGCCGGCCCCAGGGACAGCAGGGCGGCGCAGAGCACGGCGGCGCCGGTACGCGTGGCTGGTCGCATGGGGCGCAGCCTGCCCGGCGGGCGTTCGCCACCGCCACCCGCGACGCCCGCTCCTGTGGACGGCGGCTGTCCTGTGGACGGACGCCCGGAAGCGAATCGATCTGCTACGGGGCCTGCGGCCGACCCACGAGGCCGCGACGCCACGACGCAGCGACGCCACGAGGCCGCGACGCCACGAGGCCACGACACCGCGAGGCAGCTAGGCCGCGAGGCCACGACACCGCGAGGCAGCTAGGCCGCGACTGCCGGCTGGCCGCCGGCCCGTCGGGCGGGCCCGAGGGCGGCGGCCGGCGCCGGCGAGGCCCTAGGCTGGGTCGGACGAACGGCGGAGCCGCCGCCGTCCGGCCCGGGGAGGCCTCGATGACCACAGTGGACGACGTCAGCGGGCCCTCCCGCGTGGCGGAGCCGGGCGAGGGGATCACCGCCGAGGAGTTGCAGCTCGCCGCCCGCAACCACGGCATCCCGCTGGAGGCGCTGCGCTACGACGTGACGCCGGCCGGCCTGCACTACCTGCTCATCCACTACGACATCCCGGACCTCGACCCGGCCACGCACGCGCTGACCGTGGCCGGCGCGGTGGACCGGCCGCTGACCCTCGACCTCGCCGCGCTGCGCGAGCGGCCCCGGGTCACCCGCCGCGTGACGCTGGAGTGCGCCGGCAACGGGCGCGCCCTGCTGCACCCCAGGCCGGTGAGCCAGCCGTGGCTGGTGGAGGCGGTCGGCAACGCGGAGTGGACCGGCACCCCACTGGCGCCGCTGCTGCGCGAGGCGGGAATCGCCGCCGACGCCGTGGACGTCGTGTTCACGGGCGCCGACCACGGCGTGGAACGCGGCGTCGAGCAGGACTACCAGCGGGCGCTGCCGGCCGCCGACGCGCTGCGCGAGGAGGTGCTGCTGGCGTACGAGATGAACGGCGCTCCGCTGCTGCCGCAGCACGGCGCCCCGCTGCGGCTGATCGTGCCCGGCTGGTACGGCATGGCGCACGTCAAGTGGCTGCGCGCGATCGACGTACGCACCGAGGCGTTCGACGGCTACCAGAACGCGGTCGCCTACCGGCTGCGGCGGGACGCGGACGACCCCGGGGTGCCGGTGACCCGGATCGAGCCGCGGGCGCTGGTCCGGCCGCCCGGCTTCCCCGACTTCATGTCCCGCACCCGCGTGCTGCGGCCCGGTCCGTGCACGCTGGACGGTCGTGCCTGGTCCGGTCACGCCCCCGTCGTCTCGGTGGAGGTGACCACCGACGGCGGGGCCAGTTGGCGACCGGCCATCCTGGACGAGCAGGTCGGCGGGGAGTTCGCCTGGCGCCGGTGGCGCTACGAGTGGACGGCGTCGCCGGGGAGGCACGTCCTCCGGGCCCGCGCCACCGACGCCTCCGGCCGCTGCCAGCCGGCCGAGCAGGCGTGGAACCGGGGCGGTTTCGCCAACAACCTCGTCCAGCGGGTCGAGGTCGTGGTGCTGTCGGCGTGAGGCCGGCCGCCGGGAAGGAAAGAGACGACGGCCTCGCGGCGGTGGGGGTGCCGACGGGGCCGTACGCCCGGCGTCGCGGACGACCGGGCGGCGGACCGGCGGTGGATCAGCCGCCGAAGCCGGAGTCGGCGGGCAGCGAGATGTCGGGCTTCTCCAGCTCCTCGACGTTGACGTCCTTGAACGTCATCACCCGGACGTTCTTCACGAACCGCGCCGGGCGGTACATGTCCCACACCCAGGCGTCGTGCATCTCGACCTCGAAGTAGACCTCGCCGTCGGAGTTGCGCACGTGCAGGTCGACCTGGTTGGCCAGGTAGAACCGGCGCTCCGTCTCCACCACGTAGGAGAACTGGCGGACAATGTCGCGGTACTCCCGGTAGAGCTGCAGCTCCATCTCGGTCTCGTACTTCTCGAGGTCTTCCGCGCTCATCGCACTCCGCCTTCCATGACCACATCTTCCCCCACCGACGCCGGAGGCTGAGGCTGCTCGCCCAACGCCACGCCGACGGTACCCCCTGGCGGGCAGGAGCGCTCCATCGGCTCGTCCCGCCTCGCGTCTGCCGGCCGTCGCGACCGGGGCGGGGCGCCGTCGCGACCGGACACCGTCGCCACGTTGACGTACGAGAACCGGTGCTCCCGGCACGGCCCCCGGTCGCGCAGCGCCGCGGTGTGTTCCGCGGTGATGTAACCCTTGTGCTCGGCGAACCCGTAGCCCGGGAACACCCCGTCCAACTCGACCATGATCCGGTCCCGGGTGACCTTGGCGAGCACGCTCGCCGCCGCGACGCAGGCGGCCACCCGGTCGCCCTTCCACACCGCCAGCCCCGGCACGTCGAGGCCGTCCACTCCGAAGCCGTCGGTCAGCACGTAGTCGGGGCGGGTCGTCAGCGACGCCAGGGCGCGACGCATCGCGGCCAGGTTGCACACGTGCAGGCCCCGCTCGTCGACCTCCTCGGCCGGAATGACCACCACGGCGTACGCCAGCGCGCGGGCCACGACCTCGTCGTGGATCCGCTCCCGGCTGGCGGGGGTGAGCAGCTTGGAGTCGGCCAGCCCGTCGATCTCGCCGCGGCGACCCTCGGGCAGGATCGCGGCGGCGGCGACCAGCGGCCCGGCGCAGGCGCCGCGACCCGCCTCGTCGGCCCCGGCGACGTGCCGGAAGCCGCGCCGCTGCAACGCGCGCTCCAGCGCGTAGAGCCCGCCCTCGCGGCGCACGACCGTGCGCGGCGGCGTCAGCACGGCGCGCCCTCCCCCGCCGTCGGCGCCGCCGAGGCGGCCAGCGCCCGGGCCAGCACCGCCGGCAGGTCCGGCGGGTAGTAGCGCTCCCCGCTGGCGGCCAGCTCGTCCGGCTGCCACCACCGGTGCGCGGCGACGCTGGCCCGCTCGATTGCGTTGAAGCCCGCGGTGTCGACCTCGTGACTCGTCACCCGCACCAGGAAGAACTCCTGTTCCTGCCGGTACCACACGCCGTCGAAGGGGAACTCCGTCACGTCGCGGTGCACGGGCGCGCCGAACGCCGGGGCCGGCAGCCGCAGCCCGGTCTCCTCGGCCAGCTCCCGCGCGGCGCACTCGGGGTAGGTCTCCCCCGGGTCCAGGCCGCCGCCGGGGGTGAACCACCAGCGGCCGTGCTCGGGGCGGGCCGGGTCGGAGCCGCTGAAGAGCAGCACCCGACCCGCCGCGTCGACGAGCAGGACGCGCGCCGCACGCCGGGGGGTGTAGACGGTCACCGCACCAGCCTGCCAGACGCCGCCGACAACGCACACGCCCGGCGACCCCTACGGCTCGGGGATGGCCTCGTACTGCTCGGGGACGCTCAGCCAGGTGGCCCGGCCGACGGGCCAGAAGACGGTGAAGGCCCGCCCCACGACGTCGCCCTCGGGGATGGTGGCGACGGTGATGTTCTGACCGGACTGCTGCCAGTGCTCCAGCGAGTCGCCCGACGCCTCGCGGTGGTCGCCCATCACCCAGAGCCGGCCCTTCGGGACGGTGATGTCGAACTCCTCGGCGGTCTTGTCCCCCGGGAAGATGTAGGGCTCCTCCAGCGACTTGCCGTTGATCACCAGCCGCTCCTGCGCGTCGCAGCAGACCACGTGGTCGCCGCCCACGCCGATGACGCGCTTGATGAAGTCCTCGCCGTCGGGGTTGGCGCTCCACTCCAGGGGGGCCTTGAAGACGATCACCTCGCCCCGGTGCGGGGACCGAAAGTCGTAGACCAGTTTGTTGACCAGCACCCGATCGTCGATCTGGAGGGTGTTCTCCATCGACGGGGAGGGGATGAAGAAGGTCTGCAGCACGAAGGCGCGCACCAGCACCGCGACCAGGATCGCCACACCCAGGAGGATGGGGAGTTCCTTCCAGAAGGAGCTGCGCGGCTTGTCGGTCTGCTCGTCAATCACGGCAAGAGCCTACGTTGCCCGGCCGGACGCCACCGTCCGGAACGCGCGAGAACGGCGAGCGCGGCAGCGATCGGGACGAACAGCACCGGACCGCCCTCCGGCGTGGAGCGGACCGGGGGCGGGGCGCCGGTGGAGGCGCCCGGCGGGCCGGCGACGTGGTCGAAGGTCGCGGGCACCGACAGGGCGCTCCAGCGCGACGACGGCCAGACCACCGTGAACGCCCGGCCCACCACGTTCTCGATCGGCACCGGCCCCTGGCAGCGGGCGTCCTGGGAGACCATGCGGTGGTCGCCCATGACGAAGATCTGCCCAGGCGGGACCACGACCTCCTCGAAGCGCCGGGACCGGCACTCGCGGGCGTTGGGCGGGATGTCGAGCGGCGAGTCCCGCAGGACGTACGACGACTCGTCGAGCGGCGTGCCGTTGACCAGCACCCGCCCCTCGGCGTCGCAGCACTTCACCCGGTCGCCGGGCAGGCCGATGACCCGCTTGATGAAGTCCTTCTCGCCGGGGCGGCTGACGCCGACGAGGTCGCCGACGGTCCGGCTGAGCTTGCCCGCGAACCCGGGCTCCGGCCCCTCGTCGACCTGCGAGGCCCACCGGTCGGTGCCCCGGAAGACGACCACCTCGCCCCGCAGCGGGTCGCGCACGTCGTAGACGACCTTGTTGACCAGGACCCGGTCGCCGACGAGAAGGGTGTCCTCCATCGAGCCGGAGGGGATGAAGAACGCCTGGAGCAGGAAGGTGCGGATCAGCACCGCGAGGCAGAACGCGACGACGAGCAGCAGCGGCAGTTCCTGCCAGAGGGGCATCTGACGGCGGGGCCGGCGGGCCCGGCGGCGCCACGGGTCGACGGCGCCGTCCTCGTCAAGCGTCTGCACCACGCCACTCTCCGGTCAGCAGAAATGACACTACCGCCCGGGAACCCCGTCGGGGCTCCCCGGGCGGTAGTGGCCGTCGCTCCGCCGTCGAGGCGGGACGTCGCCCGGCTGCGCCCGTAGCGACCAGGGTAGTGCGCTCCGGTCGGTACGACATACGCGCAGCTCGGGCGGCGTGGCGAGCGCGAGGTCAGCTGGGCTGCTTCTCGCGCTTCTCCTTGATCTTGGCCTTCTTGCCCCGCAGCTCGCGCAGGTAGTAGAGCTTGGCGCGGCGGACGTCACCGCGGGTCACGACCTCGATCCGGTCGATCGCCGGGCTGTTGATCGGGTAGGTGCGCTCGACACCGACACCGAAGCTGATCTTGCGGACCGAGAAGGTCTCGCGCAGACCGTCACCCTGGCGGCGGATGACGACGCCCTGGAAGATCTGGACACGGGACCGGTTGCCCTCGACGACCCGGGCGTGCACCTTGACGGTGTCACCGGCACGGAAGTCGGGGAGGTCGGTGCGCTTCGACTGGGCGTCAAGGGCGTCCAGGATGTTCATCGCTGCGTCCTCGTGAGGCTCACGGCGCACCGTCAATCGGTGCGCGGGTGGGTGATTCTGATCCCCGGGTGGCGGTCGGTGACCCGACCCCGGTCGGGGATCCTCGCAGCCGTCCGCGGCGCGGCCGGTTGCGGCAACCCCCCTACTTTGCCACATCCCCCGACGGCACCTGAAATCCGGCCCGGTCCAGCGCGGCGACGTCCCGCTTGTCCAGGCGGTCCGGGTCCAGCGCGGCGAGCATGTCGGGACGGCGCGTCGCGGTGCGGGTCAGCGCCTCGTCCCGCCGCCAGCGGGCGATCCTGCCGTGGTCGCCGGAGCGGAGCACCTCCGGCACCTCCAGCCCCCGCCAGGTCGCCGGCTTCGTGTACATGGGGGCCTCCAGCAGCCCGTGGGCGTGCGACTCCTCGGCCAGCGAGCCCGCGTTGCCGAGCACGCCGGGCAGCAGCCGGGTGACCGCCTCCAGGATCACCAGCACGGCCACCTCCCCGCCGAAGAGGACGTAGTCGCCCAGGGAGACCTCGGTCACCGGCATCCGGGTGGCGGCGTGGTCGAGCACCCGCTGGTCGATGCCCTCGTAGCGGCCACAGGCGAAGAGCAGGTGCGGCTCGGCGGCCAGCTCGTGCGCCGTCGCCTGGGTGAAGGGGACGCCGGTCGGGGCCGGCACCACCAGCCGGGGCGGGGTCACCTCCGCCGGGGCGAGGGCGTCGAGCGCCTCGCCCCACGGCTCCGGCCGCATCACCATGCCGGGACCGCCGCCGTAGGGCGTGTCGTCGACCGTGCGGTGCACGTCGTGGGTCCAGATCCGCAGGTCGTGTACGGCCAGCCGCAACGTGCCGTTCGCCCGCGCCCTGCCGATCAGCGACAGGTCCAGCGGGGCGAAGTACTCCGGGAAGATCGACACGATGTCGACGCGCATGCGGGGCTGCTCCAGCGGTTCTACAGATCGAGCAGACCGGCCGGCGGGTCGACGACGACGCGACCGCCGGCGAGGTCTACCTCGGGGACGATCGCCTTGACGAACGGGATGAGCGCGGTGCCGCCCTCGGGACGGCGCAGCACCAGCAGGTCGGAGGCGGGGGCGTGGTCGATCCGGGCCACCTCGCCCAGCCGGTCGCCGTCGGGGGTGACCACGGCCAGCCCGACGAGCTGGTGGTCGTGGAACTCCTCCGGGTCCTCCGGCGGGGCGACGCCGGCGCTGTCGACCCCGAGCAGCGTGCCGCGCAGCGCCTCGGCGACGTCCCGGTCCGCGATGCCCTCGAACGCGACCAGCATCCGCCCCTGGTGCCAGCGGGCGGCCTCCACGACCAGCTCGGCGGGCACCCGGAAGGGCTGACCCTGCTCGGGCGCGGCCGGCGACGGTGGGGCCGCCCCGGGCTCGGTGCGCGGCGCCCGGTCGCCGGACGCGGAGCGGGGCGGCGCCCCGGGCACGGTGTTCAGCACCATGCCCGGGGCGAACCGCGCTTCGGGCTCGTCGGTCCGCACCTCCACGGTGACCTCACCGCGGATGCCGTGCGGCTTGCCGATCCTGCCGACGATGAGCAGCATCAGTACGAGTCGACGATGTCGACGCGTACGCCGCGCCCGCCGATGGAGCCGATCACCTGGCGCAGCGCCTTGGCGGTCCGGCCGGACCGCCCGATCACCGTGCCGAGGTCCTCCGGGTGCACGCGGACTTCCAGCCGCTTGCCCCGACGGGAGTCGACCATCCGGACGCGTACGTCATCGGGGTGGTCGACGATGCCCTTGACCAGGTGCTCCAACGCCGGACGCAGAGGCATGTCAGGCCTGCTCACCGGCGTCGGCAGCGGCGGCCGGGGCCTCGGCCGGAGCCTCGGTCTTCGGCGCCTCGGCCGGAGCCTCGGTCTTGGCGGCCTTCTTGGCCGGCTTGGCCGGGGTCTCGGCCAGCCCGGCGGCGGCCTTCGCCTCGGCCTCGTACGCCGCGGTGCGGTCGACCCGCTCCGGGGCGACCTTCAGCGGCGGCGGGGCCGGCAGGCCCTTGAACTTCTGCCAGTCACCGGTCAGCTCCAGCAGCCGCTGCACCGCCTCGCTCGGCTGGGCGCCGACGGACAGCCAGTACTGGACCCGCTCCGACTTGACCTCGATGACCGAAGGGTCTTCCTTCGGCTGGTAGACCCCGACGAACTCGATCGCCCGGCCGTCGCGCTTGGTGCGCGAGTCGGCGATGACGATGCGGTACTGCGGGTTGCGGATCTTGCCCATCCGCAGGAGCCGGATCTTTACGGCCACAGTTGTTTCGCTCCTGTTGCGATCTCACCTGCCCGAACGGGCGGTGCACGGGTGAGTGTCGACCGGCACAGTGGGGTTGGGCCGGAGACTGCTCGGTGGACTGGCGACGTGCCCGGGTTAGAGGGCGCCGGACACACGCCGGATACCAGCCAGCCATTCTGCCAGATCGGGCCCGGATCTCTCACACCGGACCGCCCCGGGTCACCCGCCGGGCGGCGGAAGTGACCGAAAGCACACCGGCGGAGCCTGGTCCGGCTTCTCGCGCGCCGGGGTCAGCGCGCCGGGGGGCGGTCCCAGCCGGGCGGCAACTCGTCGGGGGTGACCCAGTCGGGCGGCGGGGTGAAGTCGCACCAGGTGCCGTCGAACGGGAACTCCCCCGCCTCGGCCAGCGCGATCACCCGCTTCCCCTCGGCCCGGACCGCGTCCGGGTCGGCCACCCAGTAGTGCTCGGGGAAGGCCAGCCGCTCGACGAACTCCTCCTCGTCCTTCCACTCCCAGCGCAGGTCCGGACGGACGACCACGTCGAGGTCCTGGTCCACCATGTCGACGCCGGCGAGCGCGCCGTCGTCCCAGCGCACCCCGGGCTCCTCCAGGTTGACGTACCAGTTGGCGAAGCGGTCGTGCGCGTCGCGGAACCACCACACCGAGTGGGCGGCCCCGGCGGGCAGGAACTTCAGCACGGACGGGCCGTTCCACCGGCCGGGGGCCAGGCGGTACGACGAGGAGATCCACTCGGTGAACGGCACCGCCCGCATGCCCAGCCCGGCCGCGGTGACCTCGCTCGCGACCGGGGAGTCGCGGGCCACCCAGAGCACCAGGCCCCGGTCGTCGTCGCTGACCACCCGCGCGGTGCGCACCCAGCCGATCCGGCCCCGGCGTACGTTGCGGTGCACGATCAGTCGCCCAGGTTCGAATCTCACGCCCCGACCCTACCGACGCCGCCCGGTCCACCTGCCGCCGCCGCGCGCCCCGGTGCGCGAAAGGGTCCCCTCCACCGCAGGAGGGGACCCTTTCCGGAGCGGGTTCAGTAGGCGCGGGCCAGGATGGCGACCAGGTCGGGCTCGTCCTCGGAGTCGGGCACCGAGCCGTCGGCGCGCAGCAGGCAGCGCACGGTGACGCCCTGGCCGTTCGCCTCCGCCTCGCCCTGGACGCCGACCGCCGACCACGGCACCATGGCCCAGCCGGTGGCCGCCGCCTCGATCGCCTCGGCGAGGGTCGACACCTCGACCGTGCGGGACTTCCGGTGGGCCAGCGCCTGGTCGTGCAGGGCCCGCTGGTCGGCGTCGAGGGCGGCCAGCACGGCGGCCACCACGTCGGCCACCGGCGTCGGGGACTTCGAGCCGTCCGTACGCCGCACCACGACCGCGTTGCCGGCGGCCAGGTCGCGGGGGCCGACCTCGACGCGTACCGGATAGCCCCGCAGCTCGGCGTCGACGGCCCGGCGGCCGAACGGGGTGTCCGTGCGGTCGTCGAGCGCGACCCGGACCCCGGCGTCGCGCAGCGCGTCGCAAAGCTCTTTCGCCACCTCGGCGGGGCCGCCGGGGCCCTCGCCGTCCTTGACCACCATGACGTACGCCTGCACCGGCGCCAGCTTCGGCGGCACGCGCAGGCCGTTGTCGTCGCCGTGGCACATGATCAGGCCGCCGAGCATCCGGGTCGAGGTGCCCCAGGAGGTCGTCCAGGCGTGCTCCCGGCCACCCTCGGCCGACGAGTAGCTGATGTCGAAGGCCTTGGCGAAGTTCTGCCCCAGCTCGTGGCTGGTGCCGAGCTGGAGGGCCTTGCCGTCACCCATCATGCCTTCGCAGGTGTAGGTGGCGGTGGCGCCGGCGAAGCGCTCGCGGGCCGTCTTCAGGCCCACCACCACCGGGATGCCGAGCACGTTGACCATCAGGTCCTCGTACGCCTCGTGCAGGATCCGGCGGGCGTAGGCGCGGGCGTCGTCGCGGGTCGCGTGCGCCGTGTGCCCCTCCTGCCAGAGGAACTCGCTGGTGCGCAGGAAGATGCGGGGGCGCAGCTCCCAGCGGACCACGTTGGCCCACTGGTTGAGCAGCAGCGGCAGGTCCCGGTAGGAGTCGATCCACTTGGCCATGAACTCGCCGATGACGGTCTCGCTGGTGGGGCGCACCACCACCGGCTCGGCGAGCTGCTTGCCGCCGCCGTGCGTCACCACCGCGAGCTCCGGCGAGAAGCCCTCGACGTGCTCCGCCTCGCGCTTGAGGTAGCTCTCCGGGATGAAGAGCGGGAAGTACGCGTTCTCCGCGCCCGCCGCCTTGATCCGGGCGTCCATCTCGGCCTGCATCCGTTCCCAGATGGCGTAGCCGGCCGGGCGGATGACCATGGTCCCCCGGACCGGGCCGTTGTCGGCCAGCTTCGCCTTGGCGATCAGGTCCTGGTACCAGCGGGGAAAGTCCTCCGCACGGGGAGTGAGCACGCGTGCCATGACCGCACATCCTATGCGTCGGCCGAAGGGACGACGCCATCGGGCGCGACGTCGCCGGTGTCCGCCGTGCCGGCCGGTGCGGCGGGCCGTAGGATGCGACCACCATGGGTGAGGTGAGGGACGGCACCCGTTCACGGGAGGCGATCGTCGAGGCCGCCCGGGCGTTGACCATCGCGACCGGCTGGGACGGCGTCCGGATGGGCGCTGTCGCGCGCGCGGCGGGGGTCAGCCGGCAGACGGTCTACAACGAGTTCGGCACCAAGGCGGGGCTGGCCGAGGCGCTCGCCCGGCACGAGGTCGACCGGTTCGTCGGCGACGTGCGCGCCCTCCTGCACGCGCACGGCGACGACGTCCGGGCCGCCGCGCACGCCACCATCTCGCACACCCTCAACCAGGCCGTCGGCGATCCGTTGATCAAGGCCGTCCTGACCAGCTCCCGGGGCGGCTCGGACGATCTGCTGCCCTACCTCACCACCCGCTCGGAGCTGGTGCTGACCGAGGCCACCGAGGTGCTGCTCGAGTGGGCCGACGGCGTGCTGCCGGGCGCCGACCGGGCCGCGGTCGCCTTCGCGACGGACTCGGTCGTCCGGTTGGTGATCAGCCACATCGTCCTGCCCGGCGCCCCCGTCGCACAGACCGCCGCAGCCCTCGCCGACCTGGCGGTGTACCTGCTCCTGCACGCGGTCACCCAGGGCACCTACTCCGACTGACCGGGCGCCGCAGGCGGCCGAGCGCCACCCCGGCCGGGAGCGTCGCGCCGGGCGGCAGCGCCACCGGGCCCGACCGGGAGGGGCGTCCCCGCCGGCGGGCGGGCGCGGCGGGTCAGCGGACGACGCGACCGCGCAGCACGATGCGGGCGGGGCTGCGCACGGCGCGCAGGTCGGCGCGCGGATCCTCGGGATAGACGACGAGGTCCGCCAGGCCGCCCTCGACCAGCCCGGGGAAGCCGAGCCACTCGCGGGCCCGCCAGGACGCGGCGGCGAGCACGTCCGTGGTGGACATGCCGGCCTGCTCGTGCAGCAGCAGCATCTCCTCCGCCGCGAGGCCGTGGTCGATGCCGCCGCCCGCGTCCGTGCCCACGTAGATCGGCACCCCGGCCTCGTACGCCGAACGCACCACCTCGGGGAAGCGGTCGCGCAGGGCGAGCATGTGGTCGGCGTAACCGGGGAACTTGGCGCGCGCCTGCTCGGCGATCCCGCCGAAGGTCCGAATGTTGATCATCGTGGGGACGAGGGCGGTGCCCCGCCGGGCCATCTCGTCGACCAGGTCCAGGCTGAGGCCCGTGCCGTGCTCCACCGAGTCCACCCCGGCGCGCACCATGATCTCGACGGCCGACTCGGAGAAGGTGTGCACGGCGGCGCGCACCCCGGCGGCGTGCGCGGCCCGGACGGCGGCGGTCATGGTGTCGGCGTCCCAGGCCGGGGCGAGGTCGCCGACACCCCGGTCGATCCAGTCGCCGACCAGCTTCACCCAGCCGTTGCCGGCGCGCGCCTGCGCGGCCACCGTGGCGGCCACCTCCGCCGCGCCGACCTCGACGCCGATGTCGCGCAGGTAGCGCTTCGGCGGCGCGACGTGCCGGCCGGCGCGGGCCAGCCGCGGCAGGTCGGGCTCGTCGTCGAGCTCCGGGTACGGGTACGGCGAGCCGGCGTCCCGGATCGCGAGGACCCCGGCGTCCCGGTCGGTGCGGGCCAGCTCGCGGGCCTGGTCGAGCGAGGTGATCGGGGCGCCGCCCCGGGCGATGCCGATGTGGCAGTGCGCGTCGATCAGCCCGGGCAGCACGAAGCCGCCGTCGGCGATGGTCTCCGCGCCGGGGACCGGGGTGAAGGTCACCCGGTCGCCGACCAGCCACAGGTCACGGACCTCGTCGTCGGGCAGCACCACGCCGCGTACGTGCCAGGCCATGCGTCCTCCGTCTGCGCGCGAAAGGGCGGTCCACCCGCCATTCTTCCCCGTCGGCGCGGGCCGGGGCCGGCCGGGGCGGCGCGCCGCGACTGCGGTGCGTAGCCCGGCGAACACTGGGCGGCACGAACGGTCGATTGACAGATTTCTTTATTTACGCATGTCTTGATGAAGGGAATCTCCATCGCCAGGATGCTCCGCAAGCGCCCGCACAGCGGGCGCGCACAGGTGTCGCCTCACCCCAAAGGAGCGTCGGGACGTGTCACCACGACGATGGCGAATGACAGTGGTCGGCCTGGCGGTCGGCCTCACCCTCCCGATCGGCGCGGGCGCTCCGGCCGCCGCCGCACCGGACCCCGCCCAGGCAGAGGCCAGGGCGGTGGCCGCGAAGGTCGACAAGAAGGTCACCACCCGGCTCGCCGGCCAGGGCAAGGCCAGCTACTGGGTCTTCCTGGACAGCAAGGCCGACCTGTCCGGCGCGGCCAAGCTCCGCGGCAAGACGGAGAAGGCCGCCCACGTCCACCGCACCAAGACCGCCCACGCCGAGCGCAGCCAGGCGGGCCTGCGCGCCATGCTGACCCGCAAGGGCGCGGAGTTCACCCCCTTCTGGCTGGTCAACGCCATCAAGGTGACCGGCGACGCCGACCTGCTCGGCGACCTCGCCGTACGCTCCGACGTCTCCGAGATCCTCGCCGACGACCCGGTCGAGATCCCGAAGCCGCTGCCCGGCGAGACCCTCCCCACCACCAACGCCACCGAGTGGAACATCGACCGGATCAACGCGCCGCGGGTCTGGAACGAGCTGGGCGTACGCGGCGAGGGCATCGTGGTCGCCAACATCGACAGCGGCGTCGACGTGACCCACCCCGCCGTGGCCGCCAGCTACCGGGGCCGCAACGGCGACGGCACCCTCGACCACAACTACAACTGGTTCGACCCGGCCCAGGTCTGCCCCACCGCCGCGCCGTGCGACAACAACGACCACGGCACGCACACCATGGGCACGATGGTCGGCGCGGACGGCGCGAACGTCGTCGGCGTGGCCCCGGGCGCGCGCTGGATCGCCGCCAAGGGCTGCGAGACCAGCGGCTGCTCGCGGGCGTCGCTGCTCGCCTCCGGCCAGTGGATCGTGGCCCCCACCGACCTCGCCGGCGCGAACCCGCGCCCCGACCTCGCCCCGGACGTGGTCAACAACTCCTGGGGCTCCAACGCCTACGACCCGTGGTACACGGAGATCGTCTCGTCGTGGGTGGCCGCCGGCATCTTCCCGGCCTTCTCCAACGGCAACAGCGGCCCGAGCTGCAACACCTCCGGCAGCCCCGGGTCGTACACGATCAGCTACAGCTCCGGCGCTTTCGACGTGAACAACGCGATCGCCAGCTTCTCCAGCCGGGGCACCGGCGAGAACGGCGACATCAAGCCGAACATCGCCGCGCCGGGCGCCAACGTCCGCTCCTCGGTGCCGGGCGGCTACGCGGCGTTCAGCGGCACGTCGATGGCCTCCCCGCACACCGCGGCGACCGTGGCGCTGATGTGGTCGGCCTCGCCGGCCATCCAGGGTGACGTCGCCGAGACCAAGCGCATCCTCGACGACACCGCGGTCGACGTCGCCGCGCTCACCTGCGGCGGCACCGTCGACGACAACAACGTCTTCGGCGAGGGACGGCTCGACGCGTACGCGGCGGTCGACGCCACCCCCCGGGGCGCCCTCGGCGCGCTGGGCGGTCAGGTCACCTCCGGCGGCGCCCCGCTGGCCGGGGCGGACGTGCGGGTCAGCGGTCCGATGACGCGCGCCACCACCACCGCCGCCGACGGCTCGTACGGGCTCGACCGGCTGATGGTCGGCAGCTACACCGTCTCGGTGAGCAAGTTCGGCTACGTCACGGCGACCGCCTCGGTGACGGTCACCGAGAACCAGACGGTCGAGGCGGACGTCGTCGTCACGCAGGCCCCGTCGGCCACGCTGAGCGGCACGGTGCGCACCTCGACCGGCCCGGCCGGTGGCGCCACCGTCACCGTCCTGGGCACCCCCCTCGCCGTCACCGCCGACGCCCAGGGCCACTACTCCGTGACGGTGCCGCACGGCACGTACGACGTCCGCTTCGGGCACGCGTACCGCTGCTCGGACGTGGTGACCAGGCCGGCCCAGGTCGGCGCGGACACGGTCCTGGACGTCACCCTGCCCGACCGGGTCGACGCCTTCGGCTACGCCTGCGGTCCCGCCGGCGGCTCCTTCGTCGCCGGCACGGAGCTGCTGGCGCTGACCGGTGACGACCGCAGCGTGCCCGTCACGCTGCCCTTCCGGGTCCCGCTCTACGGCAAGTCCTACCGGCAGGCGTGGGTGAGCACCAACGGCGTGCTCGGCTTCGACGTCGCGTCGACCAGCCGCCTGAACACCGCCCTGCCCAACGCCACCAACCCCGACCTGGCGCTCTTCCCGTTCTGGGACGACCTCTACGTGGAGGCCGACTCGGGCGTCTACACCGCCGTCACCGGCGCCAAGCCGCACCGCACCTTCGTCGTGGAGTGGCGCAACGTGTCGATCTTCGCCGACCGGTCGATGCGACTGACCTTCAGCGCCGCCATCGGCGAGGACGGCTCGATCACCTACCGGTACGCCGACGTCGACGGCACCGGCGCGGAGACCGGCACCGGCGCGACGATCGGCCTGGAGAACGCCGACGGCAGCGTCGGCTTCGAGTACTCGTACAACGCCCAGGCGGTCGCCGACGGCACGGCGATCGCGTTCCGCAGCACCCGCACCGGGGTGCTCTCCGGCGTGGTCACCGACGCCAACGACGGGCGGCCGGTCGCCGGGGCCACCGTGAGCGCCCGGGTGGGCGACGCGACGGCCACGGAGACCACCGAGGCCGACGGCACGTACCTGATCCAGGCGCCGGCCGGCGCGGTCGGGTTCGCCATCGGCAAGGAGCACTACGAGGCGGCGTCGGGCTCGGTGGCGTTGCCGGCCGGCGGGGCCGAGGTCCGGTCGGCGGCGCTGCGCACCGCGCGGGTCGGCACCCCGACGGGCGAGCTGACCGTCGTCGCCCCGACCGACCAGACCCGGGGCGGGCAGCTCACCCTGAGCAACACGGGGGCGCTCGGCACCGACGTCACGGTCACCGAACTGAACGAGGACGGCGCGCCGCAGGACGTCGGCTGGCTCGGCCTGACCGGCGCCACCGGCACCCTGGCCAGCGGCGGCCGGCACACCGTCGGCGTGGCGACCAGCACCGCCGGCCTGGCCCCCGGCAGCTACCACCGGGCCAAGCTGCGGATCGCCTCGGCCAGCGGGCGGCAGCCCGTCCTCGTCGTCCCGGTCACCCTGGTGGTGCCGCGCCACGCCGTGGCGCTCAACGCCGGCGCGACGTCGCCCCGGGCCGACGTCGAGGGCCAGACCTGGTCGCCGGACCGGGCCTGGACCGCCGGCGGCGCCGGCTACCTCGGCACCTCCAGCCGACGGACGACCAGTACCCCGATCACCGGCACCAACGACCCGGCCCGCTTCGCGGACCAGCGGGAGGGGATGTACGAGTACCGCGTCGACGGTCTCGCCGACGGCCACTACACGGTGGAGCTGGACTTCGCCGAGGTGAAGCGGCAGTACCCGGACAAGCGGGTCTTCGACGTGCTGCTCGAGGGCCAGGAGGTGCTGCCGTCGCTGGACGTGGCCGGTGAGGTGGGCAGCTACGCCGCACTGAACCGGACCTACACGGTGCGGGTGACGGACGGCCAGCTCAACGTGCGGTTCGTGACGCACAAGGGCTACGGGTTGCCGATCGTGAACGCGCTGCGGGTCACCGACCGGCCGGACCTGCCGTCCTGACCGGTCGCACGAGAAGCGGGGCCCGGCCGGTGACGGCCGGGCCCCGCCCGTGTGGACCCGTCGGCGGTGTCAGTCCCCGCCGCCCGCGAGCAGCCCGGCCCGCCGCGTCGTCAGCGCGGGCAGGTCGACGGAGACCTTCCACGGCCGCTCGGTGACGAAGAGGTCCTCGGTGTGCGTCAGCACCTCGTACTCGCCGGTGGGGCCGAGCGTGTACTCCGTCAGGGTCATCCGCTCGTGCAGCGGGTCGACCACCCAGTACGTCCGCACCCCGGCGTGCGCGTAGACCTTCGCCTTGTCGTAGAGGTCGCGGAACGTGGAGGTCGGCGAGAGGACCTCGACGGCGAGCAGGGCGTCCCCGACGGGCACGGGCGACCGGTCGGCGTGCTCGCGACGGATGGCGACCACGTCGGGGCGCGGCTCGTTGCGGCGGTCGATGCGCATCGACAGGTCGATGCTGACCAGGTACTCGGCGGGGCAGTTGACCTCGAGAGCGAGCAGCAGTCGCACGCAGAGGTCCTGATGCACGGCGGTGGGGGACGGCACGATCAACCTTCCGTCGACCAGTTCGTACGGAAGGTCCTTCGGCAGGTCACCGAGGTCGTCAACCGTCCACTCCGACCGCTCGGGCAGGATGGGTGCCACGGTCATGACTCCTCCTTCCAGGGGCGACATCACCCTAGGCAAGGATCACGTCACCCACCGCCAACGACACGCCTCAGCGGGGCCGGCCGTCGCCGCCCTTGCCGAGCTTGTTGAAGTCGATCTTCGGCAGCTTGAAGCCCGGCGGCAGGCCCTGGCCGGCGGCTAGGTCGTTCGGGTCCATGCCCGGCGGGAGCTGCGGCATGCCGCCCGGGAAGCCGCCCGGCATCCCGGCGCCCGCCCCGGCGCGCGGCCGGTTGCCGCCCTTGGTGCCCTTCCGCTTGTTCTTCGGCGACTTGGTCGCCTTGCGCCGGCCGCCGCCGGGCAGGCCCATCATGCCGCCCATCTGCTTCATCATCTTCTGCGCGTCGGCGAAGCGGTTGAGCAGCTGGTTGACGTCCATCACGGCGACCCCGGAGCCGTTGGCGATGCGGGCCCGGCGGGAGCCGTTGATGATCTTCGGGTTGCTGCGCTCTGCGGGGGTCATCGACCGGATGATCGCGGTGACCCGGTCGAAGTGCTTGTCGTCCAGCTCGGCGAGCTGGTCCTTCATCTGCCCCATGCCGGGCATCATGGCCAGCACGTTGGCGATCGGGCCCATCCGCCGGACCGCGATGAGCTGGTCGAGGAAGTCCTCCAGGGTGAACTGCTCGCCGCCCATCAGCTTGGCGGTCATCTTCTCCTTCTGATCGGTGTCGAAGGCCTGCTCGGCCTGCTCGATCAGAGTGAGGACGTCGCCCATGCCGAGGATCCGGCTGGCCATCCGGTCGGGGTGGAAGACGTCGAAGTCCTCCAGCTTCTCGCCGGTGGAGGCGAAGAGGATCGGCTGCCCGGTGACCTCCCGGACCGACAGCGCGGCGCCACCGCGGGCGTCGCCGTCGAGCTTGGAGAGGACCACGCCGGTGATGCCCACGCCGTCGCGGAACGCCTCGGCGGTGCGCACCGCGTCCTGGCCGACCATGGCGTCGATGACGAAGATGACCTCGTCGGGGTCGACCGCGTCGCGGATGTCGGCGGCCTGCTGCATCATCTCGGCGTCGATGCCGAGCCGGCCGGCGGTGTCGACGATGACGATGTCCCGGGCGGCCCGCTTCGCGTGCTCGATCGAGGCCCGGGCCACCTGCACGGGGTCGCCGGTGCCGTTGCCGGGCTCGGGGGCGTACACCTCGACGCCGGCGCGGCCACCGAGCACCTGGAGCTGCCCGACGGCGTTGGGGCGCTGGAGGTCGGCGGCGACCAGCAGCGGCTGGTGGCCCTGGGCCTTGAGCCAGCGGGCCAGCTTGCCGGCGAGGGTGGTCTTACCGGAACCCTGGAGGCCGGCGAGCATGATCACCGTCGGCGGCTGCTTGGCGAACTGGAGCCGCCGCCCCTCGCCGCCGAGGACGGTGATCAGCTCCTCGTTGACGATCTTGATGATCTGCTGCGCCGGGTTGAGCGCCTGGGAGACCTCGGCGCCGCGCGAGCGCTCCTTGACGTTGGCGATGAAGCCCTTGACCACCGGCAGCGCGACGTCCGCCTCCAGCAGCGCGAGGCGGATCTCGCGCGCGGTGGCGTCGATGTCGGCGTCGGTGAGCCGACCCTTGCCGCGGAGCTTGGTGAAGATCCCGGACAGGCGGTCACTCAAGGTGTCAAACACGCGAACATCCCGTTTGTCAGTGTTCCGGCGGGCAGATCGACGGCCGGGCGAGGTGTCCGGCCACCGCTAGGGTAGCCGGCCGGCCGCACCGCCGCTCCGGGCCGGGCACAGCCGGGGCGGCGTCGGCGGGGCGCTCGCTCACACCGCGGCCAGCACCGCGGCCTCCAGCCGGGCCCGGGTCGCCTCGCCCGGCCAGCCGCCGACGAGGTAGAAGGCGTCGACCACGTCCCCGCCGAGGGTGGAGATGCGGGCCGCGCGCACCTGGGCGCCGGCCTCGTCGAGGGCGCAGGTGACCCGGTAGAGCAGGCCCGCCGCGTCGGCGGCGCGCAGCTCCAGCAGCACGGCGTCCGTGGCCGCCTCGCGGTGCCAGACCACCCGCGGCGCGGCACCCCCGGCCCGCGCCGCCAGGGCCCGGCCGCGCAGCCGCTGGGTGACCGAGACGTCGCCCTTCACCGCGCGCCGCAGGTCGGCCCCGAGCGCGATCGGGTCGGGCGCGAGCCCGTACCGGGGCTGCACCCGGCACTCCACCAGGGCCCGGCCGTCGACGGTGGAGGCGTCGGCGGAGAGCACCTCCAGCCGGTGCAACGCCAGGCAGCCGGCCACCGTCGCGAGCAGGCCGCGCCGGTCCGCCGCGGCCACCGCCACCCGGTCCCCCGTCAGGTGTACGACCGGCAGGGGCCCCGCCAGCAGGGCCGGGTCGGGGTCGGGCGGGGCGGGCAGCGCGCCCGTGTCCAGCGCGGTCCGCACCCGGGCGACCAGCTCGGCGACCAACCGGCCCTTCCAGTCCGACCAGGCGCCCGGCCCCGTGGCGGCGGCGTCGGCGCGGACCAGGGCGTGCAGCAGGTCCAGCGTGCCCGGGTCGCCGACCCGCTCGGCCACCCCGGCGATGGTGACCGGGTCGGCGAGGTCCCGCCGGGTGGCCACGTCGGGCAGGAGCAGGTGCAGCCGGACCAGCGTGCCGATCAGCGCCACCTCCGGCCCGGGCAGGCCGATCCGGGCGGCCACCGCCTCGGCCAGCGGCGCCCCGACGGTGCTGTGGTCCCCCGGGAGTCCCTTGCCGATGTCGTGCAGGAGGCCGCCGAGCAGCAGCAGGTCGGGGCGGTCCACCTCGCGGCTGTGCCGGCTGGCCTCGTACGCGGTCTGCACCAGGTGCCGGTCGAGGGTGAACCGGTGCACCGGGTTGTGCTGCGGGAGGCTGCGCAGCCGGGTCCACTCGGGCAGCCAGCCCTCGATCAGCCCGTACCGGTCGCAGGTCTCCCAGGCCGGCACCAGGCCGGGGCCGGCGCCGAGCAGGGTGATCAGCGCGGCCCGGGCCTCGGCCGGCCACGGCGCCGGCAGCGGCGGGCAGTACGCGGCCAGCCACTCGCAGGTGGCCCGGGCGATCGGCAGCCGGGTGACGGCCGCGGCGGCGGCGACCCGCAGCGACAGGCTCGGGTCGGGCCGGGCCCCGATCGCGGTGCGGGCCAGCACCAGCTCGCCGTCGTGCTCGACGACGTCCCGGGCGACCGGTCGGCGCAGCGGACGCCCGTCGGCGCCCCGGCGGCGGCCCGCGCGGAGCCGGTCGGCGGCGCGGAAGGCGTCGTCGAGGACGTGGCTGACGGTCCGGGCGTCCCCGGCGACCCGGCGCAGCAGCGCGTCGCCGACGCCGACGAATTCGGCCCGCTGCGACGCCTCGGACGCGCCGGGCGGGAGCTGCCGGGGTGGCGGGGCGCCGGGCGGGAGCTGTCGAGGCGGGGCCGGGTCGGACGCGCCCGGCGGGGACTGCCGCAACCCGAGCAGCGCGGCGACCCCGGCGCGCTCCTGGGCGATGAGCCGGTCGACCCGGCGGCCGACCTGCCGGTGCAGCGCGTCCCGGGTGTCCAGCAGCCGCAGGTGCGCGGCGCGGACGGCGGGGCGCAGCGCGTCGGTGATCCCGGCGGCGGCGATGGCCCGCAGGATGCCCACGTCGCGCAGCCCGCCGGCCGCCTCCTTCAGGTCGCCCTCCAGCAGGAACGCCAGCTCGCCGTGGGCCGCCCAGCGGGCGGCGGTGAGCTCGCGCAGCGCCGGGAGCTGCCGCACGGCCGTACGCCGCCAGTGGTCGGCGGCGGTGCGCACGAGCGTCTCCGCGAGCGCGGCGTCCCCGGCGACCAGCCGCGCGTCGAGCAGCCCGAGGGCCACCTTCACGTCGTCCTGGGCGACGGAGAGCGCCTCGGCGACGGTCCGGACGGAGTGGTCCAGCCGCAGGCCGGCGTCCCAGACCGGGTACCAGACGGAGGCCGCCAGCTCGTCCACGCCGGGCACCCCGGCGTGCAGCAGGACGAGGTCGAGGTCGCCGTGCGGCGCGCACTGCCGGCGGCCCAGCCCGCCGACGGCGACCAGCGCCACCCCGGGCCGCCGCGGCAGCAGCTCGCGCAACCACCGGTCGTACGCGTCGGCCCGCGCCGCCCGCGCCGCCTCCCCGACGCCGCCGTGGCCGTCGACGACCTCGTCGACCGGGAGCTGCGCGGCGCCGTCGCCGGTGTGGCCCGGCGCGTCGCTCCCGGTCGACGAGGTCATGGCGGTGTCAGAGCGCGTCGAGGCCGCGCTCGCCGGTGCGGACCCGGACGACCTCCTCGACCGCGGTCACCCAGACCTTCCCGTCGCCGATCTTGCCGGTCCGGGCGGCGCCGACGACGGCGTCGACGATCTTGTCGACGTCGATCTCGTCGGTGAGCACCTCCACCCGGATCTTGGGCAGGAACTCGACCGTGTACTCGGCACCCCGGTAGACCTCGGTGTGCCCCTTCTGCCGCCCGTAGCCCTGGACCTCGCTGACGGTCAGGCCGGCCACGCCGAGGGCGTGCAGGGCCTCCTTCACCGCGTCCAGTTGGTACGGCTTGATGACCGCGGTCACCAGCTTCATGTCCAACCCCTCCATCCCAGGAACGTTAACGGGCGACCTTCTCGGCGGCCGGCTCGGTAGGCGCGGCGGGCTCGGCGGGCGGCTCCGTCGGCGCGGCGGGCGCGGCCGCCGGCTCCGTCGCCGGCCTGGCGCCGGTCAGCCCGGCCATGGCGAACGCGCTGCCCCCGCCGCTGCCGGCGGCCGGCGACAGGTCGTAGCCGCTCTCGGCGTGCTCGGCGATGTCGATGCCGCCGACCTCGTCCTCGGCCCGCAGGCGGAAGCCGATCGTCTTCTCGATGGCGAAGGCGAGCACCCAGGCCACCGCGAAGGACCAGGCGGTGACGATCAGGCCGGCCAGGGCCTGCCGGCCGAGCTGGGTCACGCCGCCGCCGTAGAAGAGCCCGTCGGAGGCGCCGATCACGTCGGTGATCGCCCCGTTGACCGAGTTGGTGGCGAAGAGGCCGAGCCAGAGCGAGCCGATCCAGCCGCCGACGAAGTGCACGCCCACCACGTCGAGCGAGTCGTCGTAGCCGAGCTTGTACTTGAGGCTGATCGCCAGCGCGCAGACCGCGCCGGCGACCAGGCCGAGCAGCACCGCCGCCCAGGGCGCGACGAAGCCGCAGGCAGGGGTGATGGCGACCAGGCCGGCGACGGCGCCGGACGAGGCGCCGACCAGGGTCGGCCTCCTGTCCTTGACCCATTCGACGACGATCCAGCCGAGCACCGCGGCGGCCGTGGCGAGCTGCGTGTTGACGAAGGCCAGGCCGGCGACCGAGTCGACGGTGAGCTCGGAACCGGCGTTGAAGCCGAACCAGCCGAACCAGAGCAGCCCGGCGCCGAGCGCGACGAGCGGGATGTTGTGCGGCTTCATGCCCTCCCGGGGCCACCCGAGCCGCTTGCCCAGCACCAGCGCCAGGGCCAGGGCCGCCGCGCCGGCGTTGATGTGCACCGCGGTGCCGCCGGCGAAGTCGAGCGCGTGCAGGTCGGCGCCGATGATGCCGCCGCCCCACACCCAGTGCGCGACCGGGAAGTAGACAAGCGTCGCCCAGCCGAACGCGAACAGCAGCCAGCCGGCGAACTTCGCCCGGTCGGAGACCGCGCCGCTGATCAGCGCGACGGTGATCACGGCGAACATCATCTGGAAGGCCATGAACACGTAGAGCGGGACGCCGATGCCGCTCGGGTTCTCCGCCGTCGCGCCCCAGAGGTCGGTCTCGGCGAGGAAGGTCTTGGTGCCGAGGTAGGCGCCCGGGTCGCCCCAGAGGCCGTTGACATCGCTGCCGAACGCGATGCTGAAACCGTAGAACCACCACAGAACGGAGATGAGCCCGATCGCGGAGAAGCTCATCATCATCATGTTCAGTACACCCTTGGCCCGGTTCAGGCCGCCGTAGAACAGCGCCAGTCCGGGCGTCATGAGCAGCACGAGCGCCGTCGACACCAGCAACCACACGGTGTTGCCGGAATCGATCGTGGGTGCCTCAGGCACGCTGGCCTCCTAAAGGTGAAGTTCCCTCCTTCACGGCTTCCGGGGCAGCGTCGCCCGTACGCCGGATGCGCGGAAGCCTGGTCGCTCCCTGTTTCCCCCAGCGTCACCCGCCGATTTCCGGACGGTGACGGCTTGTTTCGGACGTGTGAAGAGAACCTCACCATCGTCGCGGGGTGGCATCCGGCGGCACGGACCGCTCAGCGCAGCGCGTACTCCAGTGCGTTGCGCTCGTAGTCGAGCAGCCGCAGGTCCCGCATCGGCCGGCGCAGGTGCCCCTTGTGCACGATCCGGACGAAGGCCGGCTCGCCGGCGGCGGCCATCCGGCGGATGCCCTCCACGTGGTCCACGATCCGCTTGCGGATGGTCCGGATCAGCCGGTGCCGGTCCCGGGGGATCAGCCCGTACGCGTCGGCGAAGAGGCGCAGCCGGCGCGGCCGGTCGGGGTGCTTCCAGCCGAGCGTGATCGAGTCCCGGTCGGAGAAGATCGGCACCCAGGTCCAGGCCGCGTACGCCACGTCGTAGATCCGGGCGCCGGGCGAGGCGAGGTCGAAGTCGATCAGCCCGAGGGTGCCGTCGGGCCGCCAGATGACGTTGTGCGGGGCGGCGTCGTGGTGGCAGATGACCTCGGTGTCCGGCGGCGGCGGGCCGAACGAGCGCCACACCGCCCCGGGCGGCGGGACGAAGCCGTACTGGGCGTCGTGGAACATCCGGAGCATGGTGGCGACGGTCACCAGCGCCTCGTCGGTGACCCAGTGCGGGGCCAGCGGGTACTCCCCGCACTCCCCCTCCAGGTACGACAGGACCTCCCGGTTGCGCTCGTCCATGCCGAGCGCGCGGGGAGCGCCGGTGAACCCGACGTACTCCAGGTGGCGCAGCAGGGCGTGCACGGAGGGCGTCCACGGCCCGGCGTTGCGCCGGACCGTGTCGCCGACGCGGACCACGGTGCTGACGTTCCCGCCGTGCAGCGGGATCTCCTGCGAAGTCACGTACGGTCTCCCGAGGCGCGGCGACGGGTGGCTGGGGTCGCGCCACCCGGCGTAGGCGCGATCGTCGGTCGTCACTGCGAGGTTACGCGTCCCGGGCGAGCGGCTCGGTACCGAGCAGCGCGTCGACGAACTGTGCGGGGTCGAACGGGGCCAGGTCGTCCTTGCCCTCGCCGAGCCCGACCAGCTTGACCGGGATGCCCAGCTTGCGCTGCACGGAGATCACGATGCCGCCCTTGGCGGTGCCGTCGAGCTTGGTGAGCACGACGCCGGTCACGTTGACCACCTCGGTGAAGACGCGGGCCTGCTCCAGCCCGTTCTGTCCGGTGGTGGCGTCGAGGATCAGCAGTGTCTCGTCGATCGGGCCGTGCTTCTCCACCACCCGCTTGACCTTGCCCAGCTCGTCCATCAGGCCGACCTTGTTCTGCAGCCGGCCGGCGGTGTCGATCAGCACGGTGTCCACGCCGGTGTCGATGCCCCGCTTGACGGCGTCGAAGGCCACGCTGGCCGGGTCGGCGGCCTCGGGCCCGCGGACGGTCTCCGCGCCGACCCGCCCGCCCCAGGTCTCCAGCTGGTCCGCGGCGGCGGCCCGGAAGGTGTCCGCGGCGCCGAGCAGCACGCTGCGGCCGTCGGCGACGAGCACCCGGGCGATCTTGCCGCAGGTGGTGGTCTTGCCCGCGCCGTTGACGCCGACGACCAGCAGCACCGCCGGCACGCCCGCCTTCGGCGCGGTCCGCAGCGACCGGTCCAGGGTCGGGTCGAGCGCGTTGACCAGCTCGGCGGCGAGCAGGGCGCGCAGCTCGTTCGCGGAACGGGTGCCGAGGACCCGGGTGCGCTCGCGCAGCCGGTCGACGATCTCCCGGGTGGCGTCGATGCCGACGTCGGCGGTGATCAGGCCGTCCTCGATCTCCTCCCAGGCGTCCTCGTCGAGGTGGTCGCGGCTGAGCAGGCCGAGCAGGCTCTTGCCGAAGACGTTCTGCGAGCGCGACAGCCGCGAGCGCAGCCGGACCAGCCGCCCGGCGGTCGGCTCGGGGACCTCCAGCACCGGGGCCGGGGCCTCCACGACCGGCGGCTCCACCAGGATCCCGGTGGACAGTTCGGCCTCCGGCGCCTCCACCGGCGGGCCGGCGAGGTCCTCCTCGGCCCGGGTCTCGACCTCCGTCTCCGGCAGCGGCGGCTCCGGTCGCCGGCGCAGCCGCGGCACGACCAGCCCGATGCCGCCAAGGATCAGCACGCCGAGCAGGGCGAGCGCGATGAGGAGGTATTCGGTCATGCCGGAATCCTGTCAGATGCCGGCGGAGCTGTCCCAGCCACCGCTCCCGACCGCGCCCGCGAGAGCCGACGGTAGGCTCGGTCACAGCCAGCAGTGGTGCGACCGCCGGCCGGGTAGTAAAGATGAAGTCCGCTCATCTGGAGGTCGACCATGCCCGCGGCACACCTGCTCATCGGCCCGTTGCTCCGCAGGGTGGTCGGCACGCGGGCCACCATCTGGGTCGAGACCAGCGCGCCCGCCGTGGTCACCGTCCGCACCGCCGACGGCGCCGGCGGCACCGCCCCCACCTTCTCGGCGTACGACCACCACTACGCCCTGGTCGTGGTGGAGGGGCTCACCCCGGACAGCGCCACCAGCTACGAGGTGCTGATCGACGACGAGGTCGCCTGGCCGGTGCCGAAGAGCAAGTTCCCGCCCAGCGTGATCCGCACCCGGGCGGCCGACGACCTCGAGCAGCCGGTCCGGCTGGTCTTCGGCTCCTGCCGGGAGACCACCCAGCACGCCACCACCCGACGGCTGCCCCCGGACGCCCTCGACGCGTACGCCCGACGGTTGATGGCCGACCCGGAGCCGGCCGACCTGCCCGACCTGCTGGTGCTCCTCGGCGACCAGGTCTACGCCGACGTGACCTCCCCCACCGTCCGGCGGCTGCTGAAGCGGCGCCGCAAGCGGCCCAAGGGCGCGCCGGGCGACCAGGTGGTCAGCTTCGACGAGTACACGAAGCTCTACCTGGAGTCCTGGCGGGACCCGGAGATCCGCTGGCTGTTCTCCACCGTCCCGAGCGTGATGATCTTCGACGACCACGAGGTCATCGACGACTGGAACACCTCGGCCACCTGGCGCGACGACATGCGCGACCAGCCCTGGTGGGCGGAGCGGATCGCCAGCGGCCTCGCCTCGTACTGGGTCTACCAGCACCTGGGCAACCTCTCCCCCGACGAGATCGCCGCCGACCCGGTCTACGCCAAGGTCAGCGTGGCGGAGGACGCCACCGGGGTGCTGCGCGAGTTCGGCCAGCGGGTCGACACCGAGGCCGACCTCGCCCACGACACCGAGCGGTGGCGGGCCGTGCAGTACCAGTGGAGCTACGCGCTGGACCTGGGCCGGACCCGGCTGGTCATGCTCGACAACCGGTGCAGCCGGGTGCTGGAGCCGGGCCAGCGGGCGATGCTGCCCCCGGGCGAGTGGTCGTGGTTCCTGGACCGCGCCCACGGCGTCTACGACCACCTCGTGGTCGGCGCGTCCCTGCCCTGGCTGCTCCCGCCGGGCATCCACCACGTGGAGGCGTGGAACGAGAAGCTGGCCGACTCCCGGCGGCGCTGGGTCGCCCGGCTGGCGGAGAAGCTGCGCCGCGGGCTGGACCTGGAGCACTGGGCCGCGTTCCACCGGTCGTTCGACGCGCTCGGGGCGCTCTTCGCCCGCCTCGGCAGCGGCACGCCCGGCGAGCCCGGCGAGCGGATCGGGGCCGGCCCGGCGTACGCGCCACCGGCGTCGATCAGCGTGCTCTCCGGCGACGTGCACCACTCGTACGTGGCGCGGGCGCGGTTCGCCGACCGGGGCGTGGTCACCCCGGTGCACCAGCTCACCTGCTCGCCCATCCACAACCAGGTCCCCGCCGGGATGCGCCCGCTGATGAGGCTGGGCTGGTCGGCGGGGCCGGCCGGGGCCACCCGGGCGCTGGCTCGCACCGCCGGGGTGCGCCGCCCACCCTTCCGCTGGAAGCGGCTGGCCGGGCCGTACTTCGGCAACGCGGTCGCCACGCTGGTGCACGCCGGGCGGACGGCCGAGGTGACCATCGAGGGCACCACCAGCGACGGCCACCTGCGCGAGGTGATGCGGCAGCGCCTGACGCCCGGCGGGTGAACCGCCCGCCCGCGCCGGGCGGGCCGCCGGCACGCGCGCTGGCGGTGGCGCCCGGATAACCGCTCGCGGGTTGTCGGGGGTGCCGCGCAGGATGACCGCATGACCTGGCGAGCACCGGAGATCACCCGGACCCCCGAGCCCTACGTCGGCGACGAGCGCACCATGCTCGAAGGCTGGCTGGAATACCACCGGCAGACCCTGCTGATGAAGTGCGCCGGGCTGACCGCGGAACAGTTGCGCACACCCAGCGTCGAGCCCTCGGGGCTCACCCTGCTCGGCCTGGTCCGGCACCTGGCCGAGGTGGAGGCCTGGTGGTTCCGGGAGAACTTCGCCGGCCAGCAGGTCGACTACCCCTACTTCACGCCCGACGCCCCGGACGCCGACCACGACGTCAGCGCCGCCGACGCCGAGGCCGACTTCGCCACCTTCCACCGGGAGGTGGCGCTGGCCCGGGCCGCCGCGGCGGGCCGCTCGCTCGACGAGACCTTCACCGAGGTCGGCCCGAAGCGCCGGACGTTCAACCTGCGCTGGGTCTACGTGCACATGATCGAGGAGTACGCCCGGCACAACGGCCACGCCGACCTGATCCGCGAACGCATCGACGGGGTGACCGGGGAATGAGCCGGCCCGCCGGCGGGTCGCCACCGTGCGGGCGGGGTGGCGACGGCCCGCCGGCGGCCCCGCCGACGACGCAAGGACCGCACGGAGCGTGACCGGAAGGTGTGCGGACGGCTGCTACCGTTCGATGGATGGACACGGTCGTGGTGCGGCTCACCACTGTGGATGGTGACGAGGACCTGACGGAGGAGGCAGCGGGCCGGCTGCTTCGGGAGCTGCGAGAGGCGGACGGCGTCGTCTCCCTCGGCCGGGCGGCGTCCGGGACGGCCCCACCGAGCGGTGCCCGGGCGGGCGAGTTGGTCGAGTTGGGGACGCTGCTCGCCGCACTGGTGGCCCACGCCGACGTGGTGAGCGGGGTGCTCCGTGTCGTCGGTGACTGGCAGTCCCGCCGCGGTCGCGGCCGGGTCGAGGTGCGGATCGGCGAACACGAGCTGATCCTCGACAACGCCACCGCCGACGAGCAACGCCGACTCACCGACGCCTTCATCGACCGGGTGTTCCCGACCGCCCGATGAGACACGCGCTGATCATCGCGAACGGGGTCTACGCGGACGAGGAGTTCGACGACCTTCCCGGCACCGTCCGGGACGCCGACTCACTCCGTGCGGTGCTCAAGGACCCGGAGATCGGCGCCTTCGACACGGTGACGGTGCTGCGGAACCGGCCGATCCGCGACATCGGCCTCGCCATCGCGAAGCACTTCGGCGACGGGCGGCCCGAGGACGTCCTGCTCCTGCACATCTCGGCCCACGGCAAGAAGGACGACGAGGGCCGGCTCTTCTTCGCCGCGTCCGATTCGAGCAGCCAGACCGGGGAGCTTCGATACACCGCGCTGTCGGCGGATCACGTCCAGCACGAGATGGCCCGGAGCCTGGCAAGGCAGATCATCGTCCTGCTCGACTGCTGCTACAGCGGCGCGTTCGCGCGCGGCCTGCGCAGCCGGGGAGTGCCCGACCTGGCCGAGCCGTTCCGCGGGCGGGGGCACGTGGTCATCACCGCGTGCACCAGCAACGAGTTCAGTCACGAGGACGGGCAGGGCGTCTTCACCCGGGCGGTGGTCGAGGGGCTGCGCACCGGAGCGGCCGACAGCAACGGCGACGGCGTCGTCGACACCGAAGAGTTGCACCACTACGCGGCCAGGGTGCTCCGCACGGCGGAGCACAGGCAGCGGCCCACGCTCTCGGCGTACCGGAGGGAGGGCATGATCGCGGTCGGCTGGGTCCCGGGGCGCAGGCCGGCGGACCAGGACCGACCGATCGTCCCGCCCGCAGGTCGTCCCACCCGCCGGCCGCCGCCGGACCGACTCGTCCCGCTCCCGGACTGGCCCCCGCTGCACGGTGCGCTGCCGCGCCGGGTCGTCCTGCCCCTCCTCGCGGTCTGGGCCCTGCTGGTCGGTTCCACCGGCCACGCCGACCCGACCGGCGCGGCCTCCACCGGATGTCACCAGCCGACGGAGGTACGCGTGGCCACCTCCGTCGTGGGTCATCTCCCGTACCAGGAGGTGGCCGACGCGTTCGAGCGGTGGAGCGCGCGACACAACGGCGGGTGCCCGTCCGCGCGGATCTACCTCTTCCCCGCTGCCGACGACGATCTGCGGGCAGGCATCAGGGCCGGCTGGGGATCGGCCGGCGAGCCGGACCATCGCTTCCTGCGGGACGTCGGACCACACCCCGACCTCTGGCTGCCCGAGTCCGCCAGCGAGCTGGACCGGCTGGACGGGGCCGGGGCAGGCGTGGTCACCGAGGTCCAGACCGTCGCGTGGTCACCCCTGGTCCTCGGTGTGCCGACCGGTCGGCTCGCCGGCGCGGACGCCGATCACCGCGCCATGACGATGGCCTGGCCGGAGCTGTTTCGGCGAGCCGTCCGGCCGGGCCCCGACGGCGACGGGTGGGGCGTGGTGCGGGCCGACCCGAAGTCGTCGGCGGTGAGCCGGCTGGCCACCCACGCGCTCTACCTCGACAGGGAAGGACTCATCCCCGCGTCCCAGGCCCGGCAGCGCGTGGAACAGTTCCTGGACCGCACGCTCGACGCCGGCTCGTATCCGATCGGCGACGACATCGGTGTGCTGTGCCGCCAGCGGGTCCTCGCCGCGACCGCGCCGGCGGGCCGCACGCCCGCCGTGATCCTCACCGAACAGTCGCTGGTCCGCTACAACCAGGGTCTGCCGATCGGGGCCGGCTGCACCACCCGCCACGTGCCCCCGCGAGCGGAGCGTCTGCAGGCGTTCTATCCCGCGGACGCACCCGTCCTCTTCTCCCCGGTCGCCCGACTTCGCTGGCCGGACGCCGTGCAGGGCGAGCGCGTCCGGGCGGCCGCCGCCACGTTCGTCCATTGGCTGGCCAGCGAGGACGACGGCAAGGAGGCGTTGCTGCGGGCGGGCCTCCGGCCGGCCGGCCACGACATCGGCGCGCCGGTGGACAACACCAACGGGGCGCTGCGGGAATGGCCCTTCGGCCTGCCCCGGCAGCTCAGGGAGGCGCCAGTCGCCGACCAGGACCGGGCCCAGCACATCCACCGCGACGCGCACCGGCCCGGGCGGGTGCTGGTGGCGCTGGACGCCTCCGGCTCGATGCGCAGCCCGAGCGAGGACCGGCGCAGGACCCGCTTCGAGGTGGCGGTCGACGGGGTGGGACGGTCCGTGGAGCAGATGGGACGCCGGGACGAGTTCGGCCTCGTCACCTTCTCCACCGCCGCCGGCAACTCCCGTCAGCTGGTGTCGATCGGCCACCCGAGCGTGGTGCGGACCGCCGACCTGCGCGCGGCGCTCCAGCGGGTCCGGCCGTCCGGCGACACGCCGCTCTACCGGACCCTGCGGCAGGGGGTCACCCAGCTGCGGGCCGGCGACGGCGATCCCCTGCGCGCCCTCGTGGTGCTCACCGACGGCCAGGACACCAGCGGGCAGCCGGCTCCGCCCGTCGCGGCCCTGGCCGGTGTGCGGCTCTACGTGCTCGCCGTCGGCGACCTCGCCTGCGCCGGCTCCCCGCTCGACCGCCTCGCCCGGGGCACCGGTGGCGACTGTTACGACACCCGCGCCGACAGCATCGACGACGTGCTGAGCCGGCTGTTCGCCGCGCTCTGGGAAGGAGCGGACTGATGCCACCGAGCGTGGACCCGGCACCGGGGCGGCGCGACGGCCGCGGGGGCCGGTGGTTGCCGTTCTGGCTCGGCAACCTCAGCGGCCTGCTGGTGGCCACCCTGCTGTTCGTCCTGCTGCCGGTCATCGACGGTCCCGAGGACCTGGAGCCCGGCGAGCTCGTCATCATCAGCGGCCGCGACGACAGCGTGGGCGGCCAACGACAGGCGCTCATCGACCTGTGGAACGCCTCGCACCCGCGCAACCAGGCCAGGATCGTCTCGTTGTCGGAGGCCGCGGACGGCCAGCACGCCGAGATGGTCAACCGGGCCCAGGACGACACGGACATCGACGTGTTCAACCTCGACGTCACCTGGACCGCCGAGTTCGCCGACAAGAACCTGCTGCGGCCCATCGACGAGTCACGGCTGGTCGACCGCCCGGACGAGGTCTTCCTGAAGAACCCCCTGAGCACCTGCCGTTACGAGGGTGACCTGTGGGCCCTGCCCTTCAACACCGACGCCGGACTGCTGTTCCACCGCACCGACCTCGGGCTGCAGCCCCCGTTCGAGTGGCCGGAGATCGAGAGCGAGTCGGCCCGGCTGCTGGCGGCGAAGGTGCCCGGGCTGGAGGCCGGCTACACCAGCCAGCTCGCGGACTACGAGGGGCTCACCGTCAACACGCTGGAGGCCCTCTGGGCCGCCGACGGTGAACTGCGCGTCGACGAACAGGGCCACGTGTCGGTCGACCGGGACCGGTTCGCCGACGCACTGCGGTCACTGACCCCGGCGGGTGCGGGCGACCCGGCCGCCGGACCGTCAGTGGTGTCGCCGAAGGCGCTCACGCAGAACGAGGCCCGCAGCCGCGAGTCGTTCCGGGCGGGAGAGGTCGCCTTCATGCGCAACTGGCCGGTCGCGTACCGGCAGCTCACGGACACCGATGCCACCACCGCACCCTCGACGCCGTCCGCCGCCACGGTCCGCTTCGGCGTCGAGACGCTGCCGGGGCCGAGCGTACTGGGCGGGCAGAACCTGGCGGTCGCGCGTCGCAGCCAGCAGCCCCGGGCCGCCCAAGCGCTGATCGCGTTCCTCACCGGGGAGCAGAGCCAACGGATGCTGTTCGAGCGCGGCGGGTTCGCCGCGACGCGGGACGTCGTCTATTCGGAGGCGGCGATCAAGGCGAAGTATCCGTACGTCGACAAGCTCCGCAAGGCCGTCGACACCGCTCGGCTCCGCCCCGTGTCGCCGCACTACGTCCACTTCAGCCGGGTGCTACGCGGCTACGTCCGGACCGCGCTGACCGGCGGCACGCTCCCGTCCGACCTCGACCAACGGCTCAGCGAGGCACTTCGGGGAGCCACCCCGACGGCACCGGCCCAGGACTAGCCTCTTCCGCCGGTACCCGGTGCGTCCCAGGCGACGCCCGGGACGCACCGCTGGCGCACGGTCCTCAGTACGCCAGGGCGGCCCGCGCGTAGCGCAGGTCGGCCGGGCCGCTCCAGCGCAGCGCCGACAGGCCGGCGACGCGGGCGCCCCGGATCGCCCAGTCCTCGTCGTCGACGAAGAGCACCCGGGCCGCCGGGGTCTCCAGGGCCTCGCAGGCCGCCTGGAAGTACTCCTTCGCCGGCTTGTTCACCCCGATCCTGGACGAGTTGACCACCGCGTCGAACTCGTCCGTGAGGTCGAGCGCGGCGAGGTCGGCGTCGAGCAGGTCGGTGGCGTTCGTGCCGAGCCCGACCCGGATGCCGCCGGCCCGCGCCTCGCGGACGAAGGCGAGCACCTCGGGGTCCACCTCGCCCCGGTAGCGCTGCCACTGCTCCACGGCGGCCCGGGCCCGCTCGGGGCCGCCCACCGAGTCGGCCAGCGCGTCGGCCACGCTGGTCATCCAGTCGGCGTGGCTGACCCTGCCGGTCAGCACCGGCTGGAGCCGCCCCCACTGCATGGCGATCTCGGTGAGCACGCCCTCGGACAGGCCGTACTCCCGCTCCACCCCGGCGGCCACCGCCGGGTCCCACCGCCGCAGGACGCCGTCGAAGTCCACCAGGAGCGCCGTCGCCCGTTCCCGACCCACTACTCGTTCTCCTCGCCGCGGCCACGCCGCTCGTCTCCGTCGGCCCGGTTGAGCCGCTGGCTGATCACCTGGGTCACGCCGTTGCGCATGGTCACGCCGTACAGGGCGTCGGCGACCTCCATCGTCCGCTTCTGGTGCGTGATGACGATGAGCTGGCTCTTCTCCCGCAACTGTGCCAGCAGCGTGATCAGTCGGCCCAGGTTGACGTCGTCGAGCGCCGCCTCCACCTCGTCCATGATGTAGAACGGGCTGGGCCGGGCCCGGAAGATCGCCACCAGCATCGCCACCGCGGTCAGCGAACGCTCGCCGCCGGAGAGCAGCGACAGCCGCTTGATCTTCTTGCCCGGCGGGCGGGCCTCGACCTCGACGCCGGTGGTGAGCAGGTCGTCCGGGTCGGTGAGCACCAACCGTCCCTCGCCACCGGGGAAGAGGACGGTGAAGACCTGCTGGAACTCCCGGGCCGTGTCGGCGAACGCGCTGGCGAAGACCTCCAGGATCCGGTCGTCGACGTCCTTGACCACGGTGAGCAGGTCGCGGCGGGTGGCCTTGAGGTCCTCCAGCTGCTCGGAGAGGAACTTGTAGCGCTCCTCCAGCGCGGCGAACTCCTCCAGCGCCAGCGGGTTCACCTTGCCGAGCAGGGCCAGTTCCCGTTCCGCCTTGGCGGCCCGCTTCTCCTGCACCGGCCGCTCGTAGCGCACGGGCTCGGGCACCGGCAGGCCGTCGCGTTCGGCCGCCGCCACGTCGGCCTGGGTGGGCGGGACGGGCTGGTTCGGGCCGTACTCGGCGACGAGGGCCTCCACGTCCAGCCCGAAGTCCTCGGCGGCCTTCGCCTCCAACTGCTCGATGCGCAGCCGCTGCTCGGCGCGGGCCACCTCGTCCCGGTGCACCTGGCTGGTCAGCCGCTCCAGCTCCGCGCCGAGCCGCTTGGCCGCGCCGCGTACCTCCTGGAGCTCGGCCTCGCGGGCGGCGCGCTCGCGCGCCACGGCGTCGCGGTGCTCCTCGGCCGCGGCGATGGAGGTGGCCAACCGGGTGAGGGCCTCCCGGGCCCCGCCCGCCACGGCCCGGGCGATGCCCGCGCCCCGGGTGCGCGCCGCCCGCCGCGCCGCCGCGCGTTCCCGCGCGGCCCGCTCGGCGGTGGCCTGCCGGCGCAGCGAGTCCGCGCGGCCGGCGATCGAGGAGACCCGCTCCTCGGCGGTACGCACCGCGAGCCGCACCTCCATCTCGTTCTGCCGCGCCTGCGGCACCATCGCGGCGAGCTGGTCGCGTTCCTCGCTGGAGGGTTCCGCGTCGACCGGGGTCTCCTCGGCCAGCCGCAGCCGCTCCTCCAGCTCGGCCAGGGTGAGCAGGTCCCGTTCCCGGGCCGCCTCCGCGCGGGCCCGGGACTCGCCGAGCCGGTCGGTCTCCGCCTTCGCCGAGCGGGCCGCCGCGCCCAGCTCGGCCAGCCGGCGGGCGGCGGCGTTGCGGTGGCTCTCCGCCTCCCGCTTGGCGGCGGCGGCGTGCTGCACGGTCTCCTTGGCGGCGGCCACCTCGGCGCGGGCGTCGACGAGCTGCTCGCGCAGTTCCGCGCCGGTGCGCTCGGCGGCGAGCCGGTTCGACCGGGCCTCCTCGACGGCGGCCTGCACCTCGATGAAGCTGGGCGCCTTGGCCGACCCGCCGGCCGCCGCGTACGCGCCGACCACGTCCCCGTCGGGGGTCACCGCGCGCAGCTCCGGGTTGCCGGCGACCACCTCGGCCGCCGCGGCGAGGTCGTCGACCAGCACCACGTCGCGCAGCGCCCGGTGCACCGCCGGACGGATCTGCGGGGAGCACTCCACCAGGTCGGGCGCCCAGCGGGCGCCGTCGGGCAGCTTCGGCCGCAGCGCGTCGACCGGGGCGTCCATGCCCGGCCCGGCGGGGCTGCCGACCAGCAGGCCGGCGCGGCCCGCGTCGGAGATCTTCAGCAGCCGCATGGCCTCGACCGCCTCGTCGACGCCGCTGACCGCGACCGCGTCGGCGAGCCCGCCGAGCGCGGCGGCGAGTGCGGCCTCCTGCCCGGGGGCGACGGTGAGCAGCCCGGCCAGGCTGCCCAGCAGGCCGGGCACCTCGTCGGCGCGGGCCAGCAGCGCGCCCGCGCCGTCCTTGCGGCGCAGGCCGAGGGCGAGCGCCTCCTCCCGGGCCTTCCAGGTGGCGGCGTCCTTCTCCGCCGCGCGTTCGGCGTCGGTCAGCGACCGCACGGTGGCCTGCGCCCGCTCCTGGGCGGCGACCGCCTCGGCGTGCCGGGCGTCGAGGTCGGCGTTGTCCCGGTCCGCCTCGGTGGACTGCTCGGCGACCGCGTCGAGCTCGGCCTGGGCCTGGTCGGCCCGGGCCAGCGCGTCGGCGTGCGCGGTGGCGAGCCGTTCGATCTCCTCGCTGGCGCTGGTGGTCCGGGCGCGGGCGGAGTTGACCTGGCCGGTCAGCCGGGCCAGGCCCTCCCGCCGGTCGGCGATCGCCTTGGCCGCGGCGACCAGCTCGCGTTCGGCGGCGGCGAGCTGCCGTTCCAGCTCCTGGCGGTGCTCGACGGCCTCGGCCAGCCGGATCTGGTCGTCGGTGAGCGCGCCGCGCAGCTCCTCCTCCTGCTCGCGGATCCGCTCGGCCTCGGCCTCCAACTGGTCGGGGTCGCGGCCGGGGCGCTCGTCGTCGGGGACGGCGCTGAGGTGCCGCAGCCGTTCCCGGGCGAGCTGCTCGATGGAGCGGAACCGCTCGGCGAGCGCGGAGAGCTTGTACCAGGTGTCCTGGGCGGCGGCCAGCAGCGGCGCGTCCTCGGCGAGGGCCGCCTCCAGCTCGGCCAGCCGCGCCTGCACCTCGGTGTGCTCGGCCTCGATTTGCTCGCGCCGCTCGCGTACCGCGGTCTCGTCGGCGATCTCCCGGTCCAGGGTGGCCCGCAGGGTGGCCAGGTCGTCGGCGAGCAGCCGCAGCCGGGCGTCGCGCAGGTTGGCCTGGATGGCGGCGGCGCGGCGGGCCACCTCCGCCTGCCGGCCCAGCGGCTTGAGCTGGCGGCGCAGCTCGGCCGTGAGGTCGGTGAGCCGGTTGAGGTTCGTCTGCATCGCGTCGAGCTTCCGCAGCGCCTTCTCCTTGCGCTTGCGGTGCTTGAGGACGCCGGCCGCCTCCTCGATGAACGACCGCCGGTCCTCCGGCTTGGCGTGCAGCATCCCGTCGAGTCGCCCCTGGCCGACGATGATGTGCATCTCCCGGCCGATGCCGGAGTCCGACAGCAGCTCCTGGATGTCGAGCAGCCGGCAGGAGTCGCCGTTGATCTCGTACTCGCTCTCGCCGGAGCGGAACATCCGGCGGGTGATCGACACCTCGGTGTACTCGATCGGCAGCGCGCCGTCGGTGTTGTCGATCGTGAGCGTCACCTCGGCCCGGCCCAGCGGGGCCCGGCCGGCGGTGCCGGCGAAGATGACGTCCTCCATCTTGCCGCCGCGCAGCGCCTTGGCGCCCTGCTCGCCGAGCACCCAGGCGATGGCGTCGACGACGTTGGACTTGCCGGAGCCGTTCGGGCCGACCACGCAGGTGATCCCCGGCTCCAGCTTCAGCGTCGTCGCGGAGGCGAAGGACTTGAAGCCCTTCACCGTCAGGCTCTTGAGATGCACCGTCTCGATCCTCGTCCGGTGGCCGCCGTACCGTCGCCGGCTGCGCGGACCTGGGTGAACCCGCAGACTAACCCGGGACCGGGGACCGCCGGGCACGCGACCCGCCTGGCGACCGCCCGGGGCGGCGCGACCCGCCTGGCGGGCGCCCCAGGCGGCGCGACCCGCCTGGCGGCCGCCCGGGGTGGCGCGGGTCGGTGCACCGGCCGGCCCGCCCCCGGGCACTTCCGTCGGGGGAGCCGCCCGGGACGCGTTCCGGCGGGCCGCACAAGATCAGGAATTGGGGCCGGCGAAAAAGGGCGCGGACAGAGCTGCGCGCCGGCACGGAAAGTGTCGGCGCGCTCTTTTTGCGTGGTGCGATTCAGTTTTCCGATCCGGAGATCAGGTCAGCGCGGGCTCGGCCAGACGGAGCAGATCATCCGCCTCCGCCGCAGCCGCCGCGAGCCGATCGTTCTCGGCACGCAACCGCGTGATCTCGAACTCCAGAGCCCGAACCGTGGCACGCAGTCGGGTGACCTCGTCGAGGAGGCGCCGATCGGGCGCCGCACCTACGTGGCCGTACAGGGCCTTAGCCATGTTGACTCCTTGATATGCGCTGCCGGAAGGGCCGGCCAACGCGCGCCCAAATGTGTACGCGGCTGTCATCCCAGACGATTCTGGGCATGACCGGGCGCGACTGGCGACACCTACATATTGAGCCGACACCCCCTCCTTAGTCAAGTTCTCGCAGGCCGTAGATCATTTCCACGTCGACCTGTCCACTTGCCGGGGGCTGCCACAAGGCGCGGACACACTCTGTCCGGACACCTTGACTCTACGCCCCGGATCCCGCGAAGTCGCCACCCTGCCGTCCGGCTTCCCCTTAACTCTTCCTTAGCCACGTTGCCGCTGTTCGCGGCCGCCACGTAGCGTCACCCCGGCCCCCGCAAGCGACCCCTTGGAGGCAGAGGCGTGTACGGCTGGACCGACCCGAACGACCCGGACGGCGCGCCCCGACGCCACCAGCAGCCGCCGGGCGAGGAGCCGCCGGCCTGGCTGACCGACCGTCCGGAGCCGAGGTCGGCCTACCTGTTCGGGGACGACCCGGAGCAGCCCGCCGACGAGTGGCACCGTGACCAGCCGACCGCCCGCTGGCAGCCCGAGCCCGCCGGGCCGACCGGGACCTGGCAGCCGCGGTCCACCGACCCGACCGCGACCTGGCGGCCCGAGCCGGGCGACCGCTGGCAGGCCGGCCCCGCCGACCGGTGGCAGGCCGAGCCGGCCGACCGCTGGCAGGCCAGCCCGGGCGACCGCTGGGACGCCGGGGGCGACAGCCCGGCGGACGGGCCGTACCGGGCGGAGCCCGCCCCCGCCGGCGACCGGACCGCCGGCGCCTGGCCGGTCGACGACCCGACCGCCCCCGTCGACCTCGCCGCGCTCCGTGCCGCCCCGGCCGGGGCGACGCCGGCCACCGCCGAGGGCCGCCACCGCCCCCGCCGTCGGTTCTCCCGCCCGGTGCTGATCGGGGGCGCCGCCGCGGCCGCCACGCTGGTCGTGAGCCTCGGTGTCGGCGCGGTCGCGCTGACCGGCGACGGCCCGGCGACCGATCGGGCCGCCGTCGACGACACGATCGCCGCCGCCCCGGCGCTGCCGGGCACCGGGTCGGCACCCGGCGACGCGCTGGCCCCGCCCACCCCGAGCGCCACGCCGAGCGCCGCGCCGACCACCGCCAGGCCCACCCCGTCGGCCACGAAGACCACCAGGCCGACGCCGGCGCCGTCGCGTACCACCGCGGCCTCGCGGCGCAGCGCCGAGCGGAGCACGGCACCGGCCGGCGGCGGCACGAAGGCCCCGGTCGGCAGCGGGACCAGCAGCCAGGCCCGCCAGGTGGTCGACCTGGTCAACGCCGAGCGCGCCAAGGCCGGCTGCGGCGCGCTGGGCATCGACGACAAGCTGACGACCGCAGCCCAGCGGCACAGCCAGGACCAGGCCGACCACCGGAACATGTCGCACACGGGCAGTGACGGCAGCGACCCCGGGGACCGACTGGACCGGGTCGGCTACGCCTGGCGCACCTACGGCGAGAACGTCGCCTGGAACCAGCAGACGCCGGCCGCGGTCATGGACGCCTGGATGAACAGCCCCGGTCACCGGGCCAACATCCTGAACTGCGCCTTCACCGAGATCGGCGTCGGCGTCGCCAGCAGCAACGGGCCGTACTGGACGCAGGTCTTCGCCGCGCCGCGCTGAACGCGAGTCGTGGCCGGGTCCGGGCTCGTTTGACCGGGTGAGGTACGCCGACGCGGCGTACCCGCGCCGGGCGGTGTGCGGCCGCCCGCGACCCGGGAGCTGCCGATGCGGATCCGGCCGCGTACGCGCGCCGTGGGGCGGGGCCTGCGCGGGGTCCTGCCGGCCTGCGTCGCGCTCGCGCTGCTGAGCGTGGTCGCCGCCTGCCGGGTGGACCTCTCCGCGCCGGGCGCCCCGACCACCTGGCCGGTGGCGTCGGCGGGCCGGTGGCAGTGGCAGTGGCAGCTCAGCGGCGTGCTCGACCCGACCGTCGACGCCGACGTCTTCCTCCTCGACCCGGTCGCCACCACCGCCGCGCAGACCGCCGAGCTGCGCTCCCGGGACCGCCGGCTGGTCTGCCAGGTGCACGTCGGCTCCGTCCGGGCGACCGACCCGGACGCGGACCGGTTCCCGGCCGCCGTGCGGGGCGCCGTGTCCCGGCGGCCGCAGAGCCGCTGGCTCGACGTGCGGCAGTGGGACGCGCTGCGTCCGGTGCTGGCCGACCGGTTCCGGCTCTGCCGGGGCAAGGGCTTCGGGGCGGTCGCGCTGGCCGACGCCGACGGGTACACGCACCGTTCCGGCTTCCCGCTCGGCTTCGACGACCAACTGCGGTTCAACCGCCGGCTGGCGGAGCTGGCCCGCTCGCTGAGCCTCTCCCCCGGCCTGATCAACGACCTGGGGCAGGTGGCGGCCCTGGCCCCGGACTTCGACTTCGCGGTCAACGAGGAGTGCGTGCGGCTGGACCAGTGCGCCCGGCTGCTGCCGTTCGTCGAGGCGGGCAAGCCGGTGTTCCACGTCGAGTACGCCGGCTCGACGACGGACTTCTGCGTCACCACGGTGGGCTACGGCCTCTCCTCCATCCGCAAGGAGCGCGAGCTCGACGCGTGGCGGATCCCCTGCCCGGTGTCCTGACGCCACCACCGACACCTCCCCGCGGGCGGGAGGCCGGACCACCCGCAGCTCCCCGCGGGGACCGCCAGCGCCGACGGCGCCTGCGTGCGGGTGGGGGCCGGACCGCGCGTGCGGTCCGGCCCCCGCTCCGGGCGGGTCGTCAGCGGGCGCCGACCAGCTCCGGGGTCGCCGCCGGCGGCTCGGTGGGCGCCGGGGCCGGCCGGGCGCGCAGGAACCGGGGCGCCCACCAGTTCGCGTCCCCGAGCATCGTCATCAGCGCCGGCAGCACCACCGCGCGGATGATCGTGGCGTCCAGCAGGATCGCCGCCGCCAGGCCGACGCCGAGCTGCTTCATGTCGATCGTGCTCAGGGTGGCGAAGATCGAGAAGACGCCGACCATCACGATCGCCGCGCTGGTCACCACGCCGGCCGACGAGGTGATGCCGTACGCCACCGCGTCCCGGTTGGACATGCCGGCCCGGACGCCCTCGCGGATCCGGCTGACCACGAAGACGTGGTAGTCCATCGACAGCCCGAAGAGCACCACGAAGAGGAAGAGCGGCAGCCAGGTGACGATCGCGCCCATCGAGGTGAAGCCGAGCAGCCCCTCGGCCCAGTCGCCCTGGAAGACCAGCACCAGCAGCCCGTACGCGGCGCCGGCGGAGAGCAGGTTGAGCACGATGGAGCTGAGCGCGATCACCACCGAGCGGAACGTCAGGACCATCACCAGGAACGTCAGCAGCAGCACGAAGCCCACGACGATCGGCAGCTTGTCGCGGATGTGCCGGGCGTAGTCCTCGCTGTCGGCGATGTCGCCGCCCACCGCGTACTCCACGCCGGGGACCCCGCCCAGCGCGGCCGGGACCAGGTCGTCGCGCAGCCGGTCCAGCGAGCGGACCGCCTCGTCGGTGCGGCTGGTGTGCGGGGTGGCGACCTCCAGCACCGACACCCGCCGGTCGGCGGACACCTCGATCCTCGGGCCGGTCGCCTCGGTCGGCGCGAAGAGCGGGTCGGCCGACGCCCGGCCGGCCAGCGCGGTCAGCGCCGCCTCGACCCGGTCCGCCGCGCCGGCCGGCGCCCGGACCGCCACGGTGTGGGTGGTGCCGTTGCTCGGGAACGCCGCGGTGAGCCGGTCGTACGCCTGCATGGCCGGCGTGCTGCGGGGCAGGTCCTCCATGCCGGGGAACTTCATCTTCATGCCCAGCGCGGGCGTGGCCAGGGCGAGCAGCAGCCCGACCGAGATCACCAGGGTGGCCACCGGCGCCCGCAGCGCGGGCCTCAGCACGGCCGGCCAGAACCGGGGCGACGCCTGCCCGCCGTGCCGCCCGGTACGCGGGGCGGTGAGCCGCCACAGCAGCGGCACCCGGGGCCGGTCGACCCAGCGGCCGAGCTTGGCCAGCAGGGCGGGCAGCACGGTCAGCGAGCCGATCACCGCGACCGCGACCACCAGGATCGAGCCCACCGCGAGGGAGGAGAAGACGGCGTCGTCGGCGAGCAGCAGCCCGCCCATCGAGATCATCACGGCGAGGCCGGAGACCACGACGGCGTGCCCGGAGGTCTCCGCGGCGATCTCCACCGCGTCCAGGCCCGAGCGGCCCTTCGCCCGTTCCTCCCGCTCGCGCCGCACGTAGAACAGCGAGTAGTCGACCCCGACCGCCATGCCGATCAGCAGGATCACGCTGGCGGTGGTGTCGGTCGCCGGCACCAGGTGCGAGGCGAGGGTGGACAGCCCCATGGCCGCGGCGACCGAGGAGAGTGCCAGCAGCACCGGCACGCCGGCGGCGATCAGCGCCCCGAACGCGATGATCAGGATGGCCAGGGTCACCGGGAGGCTGAGCAGCTCGGCCCGCTTGAAGTCGTCGCCGAGCGTGTCGTCCAGCGCCTGGTTGATCGACGGCCCACCGACCTGCTCGACCCGCAGCCGCGGGTGCCCGTCCTGCACCTCGGCGGTGGCGTCCCGCAGCGGCTGCACTCGGTCGGCGGCGGTCTGCGGGTCACCCGACATCGTGATCGGCAGCAGCAGCGCGGAGCCGTCGCGGGCCGTCACCGGCTCGCCGACCGTGGCCACCCCGGTCACCGCGCGCAGCCGGACTGCCGCGTCGTCGGCGGCGGCCCGCGCGGCGGCGGGATCGAGCGCGCCCCCGCGCGAGGTGATCAGGATGTTCTCGACCGCCGGGTCGTCGAAGTTGCCGGCCGCCACGATCAGCCCCGCCCGGCCCGACTCGCCGACGGCCTGGTCGGCGCCGCTCGCCTCCTTCAGGCCCGCGGCGCTCCCCCCGACGAAGCAGACCGCCACGAACACCACCCAGAGCGCGATGGCCCGCCACGGATGCTCCGCGCTCCACCGTGCCAACCGCACCGTCACCGGTCCTGCCCCCATCGCGGGTCCCCTCGTCACGTCATCCCCTGCCGACGGGGTCGACGCTATGGACGCAACGGGCCCGGGAGCATCAGGGAACGGCCCTGGCCGGGCCCGGAACCCGTACGCGGGCCGAAGGTGCGGCCCGGCCGGGCGAGCCGGGCCGGAACGGGCGGTTCAGGGGGAACCTTCCCGGAGGGGCCGGGCCGACGCGCCGTCGGCGACCCGGAAACCGCTCGGGGTCATCCCCGAAGCGAACCCCGGGGGCGGGGCTGACAGCGCGGGCAGGAGTACGACGAACGGTTCATGAACGCCTCACGACGGATGGGCGCGCCGCACCGGTGGCACGGCAGCCCCTCCCGGCCGTAGACGTTCAGCGCCCGGTCGAAGTAGCCGCTCTCCCCGTTCACGTTGACGTAGAGGGCGTCGAAGCTGGTGCCGCCGGCCTTGATCGCCTCGCCGAGGACGTCCCGGACGTGGCCCAGCAGCCGCAGCGCGGCCGGGCCGGTCAACGCGTCGGTGGGGCGGGTGCCGTGCAGCCTCGCCCGCCACAGCGCCTCGTCGGCGTAGATGTTGCCCACGCCGGAGATCAGCGTCTGGTCCAGCAACGCCCGCTTGACCTCGGTACGCCGCCGGCGCAGCGCGGCGCCGAACGCCGCGTCGGAGAACTGCGGGTCCATCGGGTCCCGCGCGATGTGCGCGATCTCCGCCGGCAGCTCGGCGCCCCCGGCGGAGACCGACAGGCCGCCGAACGTGCGCTGGTCGACGAAACGCAGCTCGGGCCCCTCGTCGGTGAACCGGAACCGGACCCGCAGGTGCGTCTCGTCGGGGGCGTCGGCCGGCTGCACCAGCAACTGGCCCGACATGCCCAGGTGCCCGATCACGGCGTCGCCGCTGTCCAGCGGCAGCCACAGGTACTTGCCGCGCCGGCGCACGTCCAGCACCGTCCGGTCGGCCAGCACGTCGGCGAAGTGCCCGCCGCCGGGCGTGTGCCGGCGTACCGCGCGGGGGTGGCGCACCTCGACGGAGGAGATCCGCCGGCCGGTGACCCACCGGGCCAGCCCCTGCCGGACCGTCTCGACCTCGGGCAGTTCAGGCAAGGCCCAGGCCCGCCTCGGCGGCCTCGGCCGGCTCGTCCCCGGCCACCGGCTCGCCCGCGCCGGCCGGCTCCCGCTCCGCCTGCTCGGTCAGCGTCCGCCAGGCCGCCTCGGCGGCCCGCTGCTCGGCCTCCTTCTTGCTCCGCCCGTCGGCCCCGCCGTAGCGGTTGCCGGCGACGACCACCCAGGCGGTGAACGTCTTGAGGTGGTCCGGCCCGGTGCCCTCGATGCGGTACTCGGGGACGCCGAGCCCGAGCGCCGCCGTCAGCTCCTGGAGGCTGGTCTTCCAGTCCAGGGCGGCGCCCCGGCCGGCCGACTCGGCCATCAGCGGGTCGAACAGCCGGTGGATGACGATGGCCGCGGTGTCCAGCCCGTACTGGAGGTAGATCGCGCCGAGCAGCGCCTCCAGGGTGTCGGCGAGGATGCTCGCCTTGTCCCGGCCGCCGGTGGTCTCCTCCCCCTTGCCGAGCAGGAGGTAGGCGCCGAGCCCGTCCGGGCCGAGGCCCCGGGCCACGTCGGCGAGGGCGCGCATGTTGACCACGCTGGCCCGCAGCTTGGCCAGCTGTCCCTCGGGCAGGTCGGGGTGGTTGTGGAAGAGCGCGGTGGTGATCACCACGCCGAGCACCGAGTCGCCCAGGAACTCCAACCGCTCGTTGGTGGGCAGGCCGCCGTTCTCGTACGCGTACGAGCGGTGGGTCAGCGCGCGCTCTAGCAGTTCCGGATCCAGGCTGACGCCGAACGCGGCTTCCAGGTGACCGACGGACGCCCGCCGCCGCTTGTCGTTGCTCATGATGTGGGTACCTCGGTGTCGGTGGTGCGATCGGTGCTTTCCTCGCGGACGCCCGCATCGGCGCCGTCGAGCAACGCGCGGACCTGGTCGGTGGCGCGACGCCGCCAGAGATGGGCGGCCAGCGCGATGCCCGCGGCGACGTCCTCGGCCCGGGCGGCGCCGTGGCAGACGACCACCGTCCCGGCGACCCCGAGCAGGGCTGCCGCTCGGGGTGCGCCGCCGCCGGACGGGGGCCCGCCGGCCATCGCGTACGCGCCCTCGATCGCCTTGAGCAGCACGTTACCGGTGAACCCGTCGGTGACCACCACATCGGCGCGCGCGCCGAGGGCGACGTCGTACCCCTCGACGAGGCCGACGTAGCGGCCGTCGCAGGGCAGCGACGCGGCGGCGAGGACGGGATCGGCGACCCGGCGGGCGCGGTCGCCCTTGCCCGCCTCGGTGCCCACCGACAGCAGCCCCACCCGGGGCGCGGCGACGGCGTGCGCCACCGCCGCGTAGGCGGCGCCGAGCACGGCGTGGCGGGCCAGGGTGGCCGGGCGCGGCTCCAGCGAGCCGCCGACGTCCAGCAGGACCACCGGACCGGCGACGGCCGGCAGGGTGGCGACCAGCGCGGGACGGCGCACGTCCGGCCAACGGCCGAGGCCGAGCGCGACGGCGGTGACGGTGGCGCCGGTCGACCCGGCGGAGACGAGCGCGTCGGCGACGCCGTCGCGGACGGCGTGCACGGCGGCGCGGACGGTGCTGTCGGCGCGGGCGGCCACGGGGTGGTCGGCCATGCTGACGGCGGCGCGGACCGGCCGTACGGTGACCCGGGCGCGCTGCGCCGGGTCGAGGGCACGGATCACCTCGCCGGCGGCCTCGGCGGGGCCGACGAGCAGCAGGTGCAGGTCCGGGTCGGCGCGCACGGCTCGCAGAGCGCCGTCAACCACGACGGCGGGAGCGTCGTCCCCGCCGAGGAGGTCAACGGCGATCCGCGCGGTGCCCGGCTCCACCGGAACGCCGGCCGGAACAGGCCGGCCGGCGTCGGAGGGAGCCGGGGCACCGGGCGAGTGCCAGGGTGCGCGCGCCGCCCGACCAGGTGTCGGGGGCGTCACTCGGCGTCCAGGTCAGACCTCGAGAACCTGGCGGCCGTTGTAGGTGCCGCAGACGGAGCAGGCGGCGTGGGGCAGCTTCGCCGACTTGCACTGGGGGCAGGCCACGGTCGCGACCACGGTCGCCTTCCAGTTCGCCCGGCGGGCGCGGGTGTTGCTGCGCGACATCTTGCGCTTGGGGACGGCCACGGTTCCTACTCCTCTTTACGGTTCAGTTGCGACAGGCCCGCCCAACGCGGGTCGATCTGCTCGTGACTGTGGTCGGCCGGCAGATCGTCCCAGTGCACCCCGCATTCGGGGCACAGGCCTGGGCAGTCCTCCCGGCAGAGCGGGTTGGTCGGCAGCGTGAGCACCACCGCGTCCCGCAGCGCCGGCTCCAGGTCGATCAGATCGCCCTGCATCCGGCCCACCTCGTCCTCGTCGGTCGTGGTGTCCGTGGTGCTGTTCTCGTACGCGTACAGCTCCTGGATCCGCACGGCCAGCGAGTCGTCGATCTCGCGTAGGCAGCGACCGCACTCGCCCCGGACGGTACCGCTGACGGTCCCCGAGACGAGCACGCCCTCGGACACCGACTCCAACCTCAGGTCGAGGTCGAGGTCCGCGCCCTCCGGCACGGCGATCATCTCGCCGCCGAGGTCCGCCGGTGCCGGCACCACCCGCTTGACCGTACGCAAGGCACCAGGCCGGCGCGGCAGCTCCCTCGTGTCGAGGACCAGCGGCGACCTGGGGTCGAGTGTCGATGGCGTGTGTTTGGGCATAGTCAGACTCCGGCCGGTGAGAGGCCGACAAAAAAGGTTACCTGGGCGACCGCCGGACCGTCGAACCGGGGGCGACGCCCGCCCCGTCTGCCGGCTGGTGAGGTGCCGCTCAGAAGGGTAGCGGGCGTTCCGCCTCCTCCCCACCGAAGGTGCCGATCTCACGCAGCGCGTGCATCTTGTCCCGTCCGCGCTCTATCGAGGCCAGCGCCCGGGTGAGGAACTGCTCGAAGTTGGCCAGGGCGGTGTCGACGTAGTCGTCCACCTCCTCGCGCAGGCGCTGCGCCTCGGCGCGGGCCTCCGCGATGATCCGCGCGCCCTCGTGCTCGGCGGAGACCGTGATCTCGTTCACCGAGACCAGCCGGGCGTGTTCCGCCTCACCCTCGCTGATGATCCGGTCGGCCTCGCGCTTGCCGGCCTCCATGATCTTGTCCCGCTCCTCCAGCAGCGCGGCGGCCCGGCGCAGGTCGGCGGGGAGTTCGGCGCGCAGCTCGTCGAGGACCGCGATGAACTCGCCCCGGTCGACCATGCAGTTGTTGCGCGACATCGGGACGGAGCGGGCCTGCTCCACCATGGCGATCAGTTCGTCGATGCGATCGAGCGGGTCCACCGGTACCTCACTCCTGTCGTTCGTCGGGCCGATCTACATGATGCGGGCTACGGCCGGTTTCCCGCTCCACACATCATGTCGCGCCCCGACCACGCCGCGCCGCTGCCCCCGTCCCGGCGCGTCGCGGCCCGGCGTGGTCCGGCGTGGTCCCCGCCGGGCCGCTACCCCGTCCCGGCGCGGCACGGCACGGCGCGGTCCCCGCCGGAGACGGGACCGGCGGGGTGGGGCGGAGAGGGAGGTCGGGGCGGTCAGTCGCGCGGCGGCGGGGCGAGGCGGGCGCTCAGCTCCTCGCGGACCCGGTCGGGCACGTGGGCGGAGATGTCGCCGCCCCACTTCGCCACGTCCTTGACCAGGCTGGAGGAGAGGAACGAGTAGAGCGGGTTGGTCGGCATGAACAGCGTCTCGACGCCGGCCAGGCCGATGTTCATCTGTGCCATCTGCAACTCGTAGTCGAAGTCGCTGACCGCCCGCAGGCCCTTGATCAGCACGCTCGCCTGCTGGGCCCGGCAGAAGTCGACCAGCAGGCCGCGGAACGACTCCACCCGGACGTTGTCGTAGGAGGCGGTCACCTCGCGGAGCATGTCGATCCGCTCCTCGACCGTGAACAGGCCGCTCTTCGACTGGTTGACCAGCACGCCCACGATCACCTCGTCGAACAGCCGGCTCGCCCGGCCGACGATGTCGAGGTGCCCGTTGGTGACCGGATCGAACGAGCCGGGACACACCGCACGTCTCATGATCGGCGACCGTACCAAAGGGTCGTCTCGCCGTACCTGCGACTGCGCTCGCCGGTGACGCCCTCCACCCACCCGACCGGGCCGGTGCGACTGGACCGCTCCACCACCACCAGCGCGTCCGGGGCCAGCCAGCCGCCGTCGACCAGCGCGGCGAGCATCGCGGTGATCTCCGCGTCCGGCACCGCGTAGGGCGGGTCGGCGAAGACCACGTCGTACGGGTCGCCGTCCGGGCCGGCCGCCAGCACCGTGGCGACCCTGCCGGTGACCAGCCGGGCGGCCGGGGCGGCGCGCAGCGCCGCCACGTTCTCCCTGATCACCCGGGCCGCCCGGGGGTCGGACTCCACCAGCAGCACGTGCGCGGCACCCCGGGAGAGGGCCTCCAGGCCGACCGCGCCGGACCCGGCGTAGAGGTCGGCGAAGCGGGCGCCGGCCAGGTCGACGTCGGCCTGCACGGCGCTGAACAGCGCCTCGCGGACCCGGTCCGACGTGGGCCGGGTGCCCGCGCCGGGCGGCGCGGCGAGCCGGCGCCCGCCGAGGGTCCCGGCCACGATCCGGGTCACCGTCTCCTCCTGCTCATGCGCACGACGCTACGCGACGCGGAGGCGGCCGGCGTCGACACGGTGCGTGCCTGCGATCGACCCGGGCGACCACCCACCGTATATCGATGATCTCGCATTCATAACAACCTGCCCGGCCTCCGCCGTGCGTTGTGCCGCGCGCGGCGATCTCGCTAGGGTCTGCCGGTGCCGGCGGGTGGCCCGCCGGCCCCACGGCACGACGGGGCTCCCGCGTCGCCGCGCGCGCTCGGCAGAGCCGCCCGACCGCCCCTTCGGCGCCGCTCCTCCAACGCTTCCTCACACCCCGGGAGTACGCGTGATCCGTTCCCCGCTGTCGCCGCGGCGACCGCTCACCGTGGCAGCCGCCGCCCTGGCCGGTCTCGTCACGGCGTTCGCGGTCTCGTCGCCGGCGATCGCCACCAACCCGTCGCCCTCGGCCTCGGCGAGTGCGACCACCCCCGCCCCCACCCCCCAGCCGACCCGGTCGTCCACTCCCCAGGAGCCGACCTGCGTCAGCGCCGCCGACGCGCGCTACACGCACACGTTCGACGGGCCCCGGGGCGAGGCCTCGATCACGCTGACCAACGGCCCGCTCTGCGAGGGCGAGAAGCAGGACTTCGCGCTGGTGTCCTACGTGGCGCCGTCGGCGAAGTTCGCCGTGCCGCAGTACCTGTTCGACAAGTCGGTGAAGGCGTTCACCTCGGTGCCGGACGGCGAGCTCGGCACCGTCGCCAAGCTGGAGTTCAAGGTCGCCGTGCCGACCTGCTTCACCCAGGTCGACTTCGTCTTCGGCAGCGAGGTCATCGACCCGCTGGTCGAGGGCGGCAAGCGCTACGACAACCGCAAGGTCGGCAGCGCCTCCGGCATCGGCTCCCGCTCCGAGGGCCCGGACGCCTGGTACAACGGCGGTGCGGGCACCTGCGTGGCCGAGCCCGCCGTCGAGGCCACGTACGACTGCGCCGGCACCGCCACGCTCACCCTGGTCAACCGGGGCAACGTGGCGGCGGTCTTCGCGATCACGGGCAGCGGCGAACTCGCCGAGAAGGTGACCGTCGGGGCGGGCAAGTTCGAGAAGCTCGAACTGACCGAGGCGCAGGCCAAGGAGATCACCGTCGCGGCCGAGGGCATGAAGACCTGGCAGGGCGGCTGGAAGCAGCCCGAGGACTGCCAGCAGCCCGAGGTCGGCGAGCCGACGATCTCCCACGCCACCACCTGCGAGGAGCTGATCCTCAAGGTGGCCAACCCGGAGAACGGCATCAGCCTCACCTCGACCTTCACCCCGAGCACCGGCGAGCCGAAGACCGTGACCTTCGAGCCGGGCACCACGAAGACCGTGACGTTCCCGGCCTCCGCGGGGCTCAGCGTCGTCTTCACCGGTGACCTGGAGTCGGCGAAGCCGATCGCGTGGACCGCTCCCGAGGGCGGCTGCGACGAGGGCGGCGAGGGCGGCGGCCTCCCGGTCACCGGCGCGGCGGCCGGCGGCATCGCCGCCGGCGCGGTCGCCCTGCTCGCCCTGGGCGCGGTGCTGTTCGTCGTCGCCCGCCGGCGTCGGGTGCGCTTCACCGCCTGAGCCGGACCGAGCTGACCCGTGAGGGCGCGCCGACCGCACGGTCGGCGCGCCCTCACCCGTTGCGGGCCGGCGTCGGCCGGAGAGCATCCCGCCAACGGCCCCTGTGGACCACGGCCGGAGAGCCACCCCGCTCACGGCCCTCGTGGACCGCGGCCGGGCGTCGGCGCGGCCACATCGGACGGCCGGCCCGGCGTCAGCCCTTCTCCAGGTATTCCGCGCGTTCCTCGTCGACCAGGGCGGCCACCGAAGCGGCCAGCGCCGGATGCCGGGCCAGCTCCGGGTCCTCCTCGACCAGGGCGATCGCCTCGGCCCGGGCGTCGCGGATCAGGTCGGCGTCGCGCAGCAGCGAGAGCAGCCGCAGGTGCGAACGGCGCCCCGACTGGGTGGCGCCCAGCACGTCGCCCTCCCGGCGCTGCTCCAGGTCCAGCTCGGCGAGCTTGAACCCGTCGGTCGTGGAGGCCACCGCGTCGAGCCGTTCCCGCGCGGGCGTCCCCTCCAGCGCCTCGCTCACGAGCAGGCAGAGCCCCGGGGCCGAACCCCGGCCGACCCGGCCGCGCAGCTGGTGCAGCTGGGAGACGCCGAACCGGTCGGCGTCGAGCACGATCATCACCGTCGCGTTCGGCACGTTGACGCCGACCTCGACCACGGTCGTGGCGACCAGCACATCGAGGTCGCCGGCGGCGAAGGAACGCATCACCGCGTCCTTCTCGTCGGCCGGCAGCCGGCCGTGCAGCACGCCGATGCGCAGGCCGTGCAGCGGCCCCTCGGCGAGCAGCGGCGCCACCTCGGTGACCGCCATCGGCGGGCGCCGCCCGTTGTCGTCCTCCGGCGGCGGCTCCTCCTCACTCGCCGGGCCCTCGCCGATGCGTGGGCAGACGACGTACGCCTGGTGCCCGGCGGCCACCTCCTCGCGCACCCGGCGCCAGGCCCGGTCCAGGAAGGCCGGCTTCTCGGCGGCCGGGACCACGTGCGAGGCGATCGGCGAGCGGCCCTGCGGCAGCTGGGAGAGGGTGGAGGTCTCCAGGTCGCCGTAGACGGTCATCGCCACCGTGCGCGGGATCGGGGTGGCCGTCATCACCAGCACGTGCGGCGGCTGCTCGGCCTTGGCACGCAGCGCGTCCCGCTGCTCGACGCCGAAGCGGTGCTGCTCGTCGACCACCACCAGGCCGAGGTCGGCGAAGTCGACGCCCTCGTAGAGCAGGGCGTGGGTGCCGAGCACGATGCCGGCGGCGCCGCTGGCGACCTCGGCCAGCGCGCGCCGGCGGGCCGCCGCGCCCAGCGAGCCGGTGACCAGCTCGACCCTGGTGGCGTCGTCGGCCGCGCCCAGCTCGCCGGCCCGCCCGAGCGGCCCGAGCAGGTCGAGGATGCCCCGGTGGTGCTGCGCGGCCAGCACCTCGGTCGGGGCCAGCAGCGCGGCCTGCCCGCCCGCGTCGACCACCTGGAGCATCGCGCGCAGCGCGACCACGGTCTTGCCGGAGCCGACCTCGCCCTGCAGCAGCCGGTGCATCGGGTGGGCCGTGGCCAGGTCCGCCGCGATCTCCACCCCCACGTCGTGCTGGCCGGGCGTCAGCTCGTAGGGCAGCCGGGCGTCGAAGGCGTCGAGCAGGCCGCCGGGCTTCGCCGGCCGGGGCCGGGCCGGCCACGCGGCGGCCCGGTGCTTGCGCTGCACCAGGGTGAGCTGCACGGCGAACGCCTCGTCCCACTTGAGCCGCCGTCGGGCCCGGTAGAGCGCCTCCTTGCTGGACGGCCGGTGGATCTCGCGCAGCGCGGTGCCGATGCCGCCCAGGTTGCGGCTCGCGCGCAGGGCGGCGGGCAGCGGGTCCTCCGGCGCGGTGAAGGTGTCCAGCACCACCCGGACGCAGCGGGCGATCACCCAGGTGGGCACCGCCGCGGCGGCCGGGTAGACCGGGATCAGCGCGCCCGCGAACTCCTCGATCTCCTCGCTGGCCGCCGCCTCGCCGTCGCCGCCCTCGCCGAGCAGGACGTACTCCGGGCCGTTGAGCTGCCGCTTGCCCCGGAACTCGGTGACCTTGCCGGCGAACAGGCCCCACCGGCCGGGGCGCAGCTCCCGCTCCCGCCAGGCCTGGTTGCCGAAGAAGGTCAGCGTCAGGGTGCCGCCCGAGCCGTCGCCGACGGTGACCTCCAGCAGGTTGCCCCGGCGCTGGCGCATCGGGCGCACGGCGGTGCGCTGCACCTGGGCCAGCACGGTGACCTGCTCGCCGACGTCGAGCGAGCGGATGTCGGTGTGCTCGCCGCGCTCGTCGTAGCGGCGCGGGAAGTGGTAGATCAGGTCGCCGGCGGTGTGCAGGTCGAGGTGCCCGGCGAGGGCCTTCGCGGTCTTCTCACCGACCAGCTTCTTCAGCGGCGTGTCCAGCGTGGACGGCTCGGACGTCATTCGACCCCCACCAGGAGCGGATAGTGCGGCTGCCCGCCCGGGTACGCCTGCACCTCGACGAACGGCCAGCGCCGCCCGACGTGCGCACGGACCGCGTCGGCCAGCCCGTCGGGGGCGTCCGCCCCCGAGAGCAGCGTCACCAGCTCGCCGCCGCCGCCGAGCATCCGGTCGACCACCGCGACGCAGGTGTCGGTCAGGTCGGACCCGATCAGGTGCACCTCCCCCTCGACCAGCGCCAGCACGTCGCCCGGGCGGCAGGGGCCGGCGACGGTCAGCGCCTCGCGGCGGGCGTGGCAGACCTCGGCGTAGCGGCAGGCGCCGGCCGCCTCGGCCATCGCGATCACGTCGTCCTCGAAGCGCCGGGCGGGGTCGCGCACCGCCAGGGCGGCCAGCGCCTGCACCGGCGAGCGGGTCGGCACCACGCTGACCTTGACGCCGAGCCCGTGCGCCTCCCGGGCGGCGGCGCTCGCCACCGCCTGCGTGTCGGGATCGTTGGGCAGCACCACCACGCGGGCCGCCCCGGTGGCGCGGATCGCGTCCACCAGCTCGCCGATCGACGGGTTGCCCGGCACCACCGTCGCGCCCTCGCCGGCGAAGAGCCCGGCGATGCCCGCGCCGGCGGCCACCACCACGGCGGCCCGCCCGTCCGCCGCCACGGCGGGCGGCACCGGGGCGGCCTGGTCGGCGAAGCGGGTCACCGAGATGCGGTGCGGCCGGCCGGCCACCACGCCCGCCTCGATCGCCGCGCCCACGTCGTTGACGTGCACGTGCACGTTCCAGGTGCCCGTACCGGCACTGCCGTCGCCGACGACCACCAGCGAGTCGCCGAGGGCGGCCAGCTCGGCCCGCAGCCGGGCCACCGCCTCCGGCCCGGCGTCGAGCAGGAACTGCACCTCGTACGCGTAATCCTCGGAACCGGTCTCGCGGACGGCGGTGACCGGCGGGCGGACCGGGCGCGGCGCGGGCGCGGGCCGTTGCGGGCTCTCGCCGGTCACGACCTCGACCAGGGCGTCGAGCAGCAGGCAGAGGCCCCGGCCGCCGGCGTCCACCACGCCGGCCCGGGCCAGCGCCGGGAGCTGCTCGGGGGTGCGCGCCAACGCGTGTGCCGCCCCGCCCGCCGCCGCCCGGGCCACCGCGCGCAGGTCGTCGCTGTCGGCCCGCTCGGCGGCGTGCGCCGCCGCGGCGACGACGCTGAGCAGCGTGCCCTCGACCGGGCGGGCCACCGCGGCGTAGGCGGCGGCGGCGCCGTCGCGCAGGGCGGCGGCCAGCTCGCGCCCCCGCACGACGGGCACGGCGGCGACGGCGTCGGCGAAGCCGCGCAGGATCTGCGACAGGATCACCCCCGAGTTGCCCCGCGCGCCCAGCAGCGCGCCCCGGGCCATCAGCCGCAAGGCGTGCGCGTGCGCGGTGGGCCCGTCCTCCGGGAGCGTGCCGAGGTCCATCGCGAGCGCCTGCTGGGCGGAGGTGAGGGTGAGCACCATGTTGGTGCCGGTGTCGCCGTCGGGCACCGGGTAGACGTTGAGGTCGTCGATCTCGCCCTGGTGGCGCTTCAGCGCGACCAGCCCGCCCGCGCACCAGCGGCGGACCGCGGCGGCGTCGAGGGTGTCCAGCACGGCGAGAAGCCTACTGGCGCGCACCGACACGCGCCCGGGTCGACGGGACTCCCGCGGCGTGTCCGGCATCCTTCGCACCGACTATCCTCGTGGCGTGTCCCTCCGCGCGGCGACGACGCGGGGACGATGCGGACCGCGGGCGAGCGTGCCCGCGTCGCGCGGTGCCGGCCCCCACCCGGGCCGGCCTCCGGGGCCGGTTGGTCGGGTCCCCGGGTCATCGGGTAACCTGGCCAGGTTGCCCGGGCAGCGCCTGGCGGCGACCTCATGAACGTTTCAATCCCAGGAGTATCCCGTGGCTAGCGTGTGCGACGTCTGTGGCAAGGGACCGGGCTTCGGCCACAACGTGTCCCACTCGCACCGGCGGACCAACCGCCGCTGGAACCCGAACATCCAGTCGGTGCGTACCCCGGCCGGTGGCGGCAACACCAAGAAGATGCAGGTCTGCACCTCCTGCATCAAGGCTGGCAAGGTCACCCGCGCCTGACGCGGTAGGCCCCACCTTCACACTCGTCATTGCCGGCGGGCCGACACGGCCCGCCGGCTCTGTCGTGTCCGGACGACGCCGTCCACGGCTCGTTCCCGTGCTCGGCGACCGGCCCGAGCACCGAGGTGAGCGCCCGTCGTCCCGGCGGTGCGCCGCCCGACGCCCGTCCGCGCGGCGCGGCGCGAGCGGGGCGCGGTCGAGCGTCCCGCGCCGGGAGCCCGGGCGGGCCCCCGGCGCGGGACGAGTCAGAGCGTGCGGCCGAAGGAGATGCAGCCCGGGGCGTCCCGGTAGTAGCCGAAGTTCGGGATCCGGTCGTAGCCGGCCGCCGTGTACAAGGCGATCGCCTCGGGCTGCTTGTCGCCGCACTCCAGGACGATCCGCTTGCGCCCGTGCTCCCGGGCCGAGCGCTCCACCGCCGCCAGCACCGCCCGGGCCACGCCCCGGCCCCGGGCCGCCAGCGCGGTGTACATCCGCTTCAGCTCGGCGGTGTCGCCCTCGTCACCGTGGCTGCGCCAGCCGCCGCAGCCGACCGGCTCGCCGCCGAGGTGGGCGACGAGGAAGGCACCGGCGGGCGGCTCGAACTCGCCCGGGTCGACGGGGGTCTCGTCGCCGCTGCCGCCGTACCGGGCGCCGAGGTCGGCCAGTGCGGCGCGGATCAGCCGCTGCGCCATCGGCGAGTCGAAACGCTCGGCCCGAATCTCGATCTCACTCACGGGGTAAAGGGTACGACGCCGAACGGCCCTTACCGGAAGTGGTCCCAGCCAGCGGGTCCTTCGTGCGGCTGCCCGTCGACCGTGACGCCCGAGCCCTCCGTGACCCGCCCGATCGGCCGCCAGTCGGGTGGCAGCGCCACCGCCGACGGGAAGGTCGCGGCCAGCGCGTGGTCGTCGCCCCCGGCGAGCAGCCAGGAGTACGGGTCGACGCCGAGCGCCTGGGCGGCGTCGCGCATCTGCCGGGGCACCTCGAAGGCGTCCCGGCGCACGTCCACGGCGACCCCGCTGGCCTTCGCCACGTGCCCGAGGTCGGCGAGCAGCCCGTCCGACACGTCGATCATGGCGGTGGCGCCGAGCCGGGCGGCGTGCGGCCCCGCCGGATAGGGCACCTCGGGCCGCCGGTACGCCTCCACCAGCAGCCGGGGCGTGCGGAAGCCTCGGGAGAGCACGGTCAGCCCGGCCGCCGCGTACCCGGTGCGGCCGGCCAGGGCCAGCACGTCCCCGGGCCGCGCGCCGGAGCGCGTCACCGGCGGCCGGCCGCCGAGGTCGCCGAGGGCGGTGACCGCGATCGTCAACGTCGGGCTGGCCGACATGTCCCCGCCCACCACGCTCGCGCCGACCTTTGCCGCCTCGGCGGCCAGCCCGTCGGCGAGTTCCTCCGCCCACCCGGTCTCCAGCTCCGGCGGCATGCAGAGCGCGACCAGCAGCGCGGTCGGCTGCGCCCCCATCGCGGCGATGTCGGCCAGGTTCGCCGCCGCCGCCCGGTGGCCGACGTCACGCGCGCCGGACCAGTCCCGCCGGAAGTGCCGCCCCTCCACCAGCACGTCGGTCGAGGCCACGACCCGGGCGTCCGGGGCGGCCACCACCGCCGCGTCGTCCCCGGGACCGAGCAGAACGGTCGATCCGTACGACAACCGGGCGGTCACCCGATCGATCAGGCCGAACTCGCCGACCCCCGCGACACTCATGCCGCCCCTCCGCCGTGCTCGCTCACCGCTTCTCCTTGACCACCGATAGGGATCAGACCTGGTCCGTAAGGTACTTTCTCCCTTCGGGCCGCTCCGCAGGCGGCGACGGACGGAGGTCGAGTCGTGGTACAGGCGTACATCCTCATCCAGACCGAGGTCGGCCGGGCGCGTGACGTGGCCGGTCTCATCTCGGACCTCGCCGGCGTGGTACGCGTCGACGCCGTCACCGGGCCGTACGACGTGGTCGTGCTCACCGAGGCGAACACCGTCGACGAGCTCGGCAAACTCATTGTCAGCAAGGTGCAGATGGTGCCCGGCATCACCCGCACCCTCACGTGTTCGGTGGTGCGCCTGTAAGTGGACAAGATCACTGACTCTGCCGTGACCGATTCCGCCCAGCCGGACGAGGCCGCCCCCGACCGGCCGGCCGCCGACCGGACGACCCGTGGCGCCGCGCTGATCGCGACGCTGGTCGCGCTGCCGGTCACCCTGCTGGTGGGCGGCCTCGCGTTCGCCCAACTCTCCCCCGACGAGCGGGCCGAGCCGGCCGCCACGCCGAGCGCGACCGCCACCACCGCCGGCCCGCGCTCCACCGCCCCGGTCGAGATGGCCGCGCCGGTGCTGGCCGAGCGGCCCGCCATTGTCTGCCGCGCCCTGCTCTCGCAGCTGCCGCCCACGGTCAACGACCTCCCGCAGCGCCCGGTAACGGCCGGCCCGGAGCAGAACGCCGCGTACGGCGACCCGGCGGTCACGGTCGCCTGCGGCGGCGCGGAGCCGACCGTCGGCGAGACGGAGGACGTCTGGACGGTCAACCGGGTCTGCTGGTACGCCACCGAGCAGGCCGACGCCACCGTCCTCACCACGCTGGACCGGGAGACCGCCGTCACGGTCCGCGTGCCGCGCTCCTACGGACAGGCGTTGCAGTGGGTCGCTCCCGTCTCGGACACCATCGTGGCCTCGGTGCCCTCCGGCGGCGGCGCTCCCAGCGGCTGCCGGAACTGACCGACGCTCCCCCCGGCCCCCGCCGGGCGTGAGCGGCAGAAGGGCCCCTTCCGCACGGCGGAGGGGGCCCTTCTGCGACTCGTCAGTGCAGGCCGACGCCGCGGTGCAGGGCGGTGCGGATGAGGCGGTGGACCAGCTTCGGGTACTCCAGCCCCGACGCCGCCCACATCCGGGGGAACATCGACGTCGGGGTGAAGCCCGGCATGGTGTTGATCTCGTTGAGGTAGACGTCCAGCTCCGGGGTGACGAAGAAGTCGACCCGGGCCAGCCCGGCGCAGTCGAGCGCGGTGAAGGCGCGCACGGCGTACTCCTGGACCTGGCGGGTCACCCGCTCCGGCAGGCCGGCGGGGATGTCGTACTCGCAGGCGGACTCGGAGTCGATGTACTTCGCCTCGAAGTCGTAGAAGTCGTAGTCCCCGACCACCCGGACCTCGGCGAGCACGGACGCCTCCGGCACGCCGCCGGCCTCGCCCTCCAGCACGCCGCACTCGATCTCGCGGCCGACGATCGCGCCCTCGACGAGCACCTTCGGGTCGATCCGGCGGGCGGTGGCGACCGCCGCGTCCAGGGCCGCCCAGTCGTCGACCTTGCTGATGCCGAACGACGAACCGGCCCGGGACGGCTTCACGAACACCGGCAGGCCGAGCCGCTCCTTGTCCGCCTCGCTCAACGTCATCCCGTTGCGCAGCACCGCGTACGGGCCCACCGGGATGCCCTCGGCGGCGCAGAGCTTCTTGGTGAACTCCTTGTCCATGGCGGCGGCGGAGGCGAAGACGTTCGCCCCGACGTACGGGATGCCGGCCATCTCCAGCATGCCCTGGATGGTGCCGTCCTCGCCGTAGGCGCCGTGCAACACCGGGAAGACCACGTCGACGTCGGCGAGCGCCCGGGGACCCTCGGTGGGGTCGAGCACCATGAGCCCGTTGCCGGTCGGGTCGGCGCGCAGCACGATGTCGGTGCCGGACTCGGCGGTGATCTCCGGCAGCCGGCGCGCGTCGATCGCCAACCGGCCGGGGTCGCCGTCGGTCAGCACCCACTGGCCGGCCCGGGTGATGCCCACCGGCACCACCTCGAACTCGTCCGGGTCGAGGGCGCCGAGCACGCTGCCGGCGCTGACGCAGGAGATGCCGTGCTCCGGGCTGCGGCCGCCGAAGACGATCGCCACGCGGGTCCTGCCTGGGGTGGTCACTGCGTCACCTCTTCGTACGCGACTGCTCCGGTCGTGGCGCTCACGCGGTTGACCTTACTGTGCGTGGCGGGCGCGGGATGCCGATACCCGGGGAGAGCCGAGCGGCGGCAGCAATCGGTCAACAAAGGATATACGTTGCGTAACCACCCGTACGGCCGCGACGGCCGCCGGTCGGTGCGGTGACCGCCGCGCGGACCGGCCACCGCGCCCCGCCGGCCCGATCCCGTGCGCAGCCGGAATCCGGGGCGGTGACGGCACCGGCCGCCCACTACGCTGCACGTCCTATGAGCGCTGATCCCCTCATCGAGTCCCTGTCGGCGGCCCTGGACGCCCGCCCCGACGACCTGCCGCTGCGGCTGCACCTCGCCGCGCTGCTGCTCGACGCCGGCCGGGCCGGGGAGGCGATCGCGCAGGTCGGGCAGGCGCTCGCCCGGGATCCGGGAAACGCCCAGGCGCAGGCGTTGATGCAGCGGGCGCTCGGTGGCTCCGTACCGCCGCCGCCCCCGGCGGATCCGCGACCGCCGGCGCAGCGGCCCGCGCCGGCCGGGCCCGGCGGTCCCGCCGCGACCGCCGACCAGGACCCCCTCGCGGCCTACGAGCGGGAACTGGCCGACGTCGTGCCGCCGCGGTTCGCCCGCGCCGGCGACGAGCCGGAGCCGGTGGCCGGCCATTCCGACCGGGTGTACGACGTGGAGAACTCCGGCATCCGGCTGGCCGACGTGGGCGGCATGTCGGCGGTCAAGGAACGGTTGGAACTGGCCTTCCTCGGCCCGCTGCGCAACCCGGAACTGCGCAGGATGTACGGCAAGAGCCTGCGCGGCGGCCTGATGCTCTACGGCCCGCCCGGCTGCGGCAAGACGTTCCTGGCCCGGGCGGTCGCCGGGGAGATGGGGGCGAAGTTCATCTCGCTCTCCATCGTGGACGTGCTGGACATGTGGATGGGCAACTCGGAGCGGAACCTGCACGAGCTGTTCCAGGCGGCCCGCCGCAACGCGCCCTGCGTGCTCTTCCTCGACGAGGTCGACGCGCTGGGACACAAGCGCTCGCAGGTCGGCTCCAGTTCGATGCGGACGCTGGGCAACCAGCTGCTGGCGGAGCTGGACGGGATGGAGGGCAGCAACGAGGGGGTCTTCGTGCTGGCCGCCACCAACACCCCGTGGGACGTCGACCCGGCGCTGCGCCGGCCCGGGCGGCTCGACCGGGTGGTGCTGGTGCTGCCGCCGGACGCCGAGGCGCGCCGGTCCATCCTGGAGTACCACCTGCGGGAGCGGCCGATCGCGGGGATCGACCTGCGGAAGATCGTGGCGGCCACCGAGGACTACTCGGGCGCCGACCTGGCCCACCTCTGCGAGACGGCCGCCGAGTTCGCGATGGCCGACTCGGTGCGCAACGGCGAGGTGCGGATGATCGAGCACCGGGACCTGGAGCGGGCCGTCAAGGAGGTCCGGCCGTCGACGAAGCCGTGGATGGCCACCGCCCGCAACGTGGCGATGTTCGCCAACGAGGGGGGCGTCTACGACGACCTGGTCGCCTACCTGAAGCGGCGCAGGATGCTGTGACGCCGGACGGCCCGGCGGGGCGCCGGGCCGCGCCTCCCGCCGGGCCGGGCCGCCTGCCGGGTGGGTCTTCCGCCCGGCGGGGCCGCCTCCGGTGACCGCACCGCGCTCGGCCGTGTCAGCCGCGCGCGTGCCGCCGGCCGATGGCGATCACCTTGACCCGCTGCCGGCCGGCCCGCACCATGCCGAGCGCCATGAACGCGCCCGCGATCCGGTCCGCCGCCTCCCGGCTGCTCGCCCCGACCACCTGGCGGCGCCGCTCGGGGCAGTTGCGTTCGTCGCGGCCGGCGCCCTCGGCCGGGCGCACGTCGGTGAGCACCACCAGGAACCGCGTCATCGGTGCCCGCCGGGGTGGTCGGCGCGGACCTGTCGACCAGTACGCACGTCGCATCCCTTCCGGCAGGCGGGCCACGGGCGTGGCACGCGGCGATCGGGTACGGGGGAGAAACCCGATCGCCGCGCGCCCCATCCCCTCCGGTCACTCACCGCCACCGTCGCCACGACAACCGGCGGTGAGGACGCGATGACAGATTGACATGTCCACAGCCATGAATGCAACTCTCATCGACGTTCTCTCATCTACACCTTCCCGCGAAGATGTGCGACGATCGATGCATGGCTCCCAAGACCGCTCGTGCCCGCCGACTGGGCATCGCGCTGCGCACCCACCGGGAAGCCGCCGGCCTGACGCTCGAGGCGGCGGCGGACGAGATCAGCAGCACCCGCAGCACCCTGTCCCGCTACGAGAACGCGCAGACGCTGGTCAGCCCCGCCACCGTGCGCGCCCTGCTCACCCTCTACGGCGTCGGCCCCGACGAGGTCGCCGCCGCCGTGCAGCTGGCCAAGGACGCGCGCAAGCCCGGCTGGTGGGTGTCGTACTCGTACCTGCTGGACCGGCGCACCATCGACTTCATCGCGCTTGAGGCCGAGGCGACCGGGATCGCCAACTTCGAGCCGTCGGTGGTCCCGGGCCTGCTGCAGACCGCCGACTACGTCCGGGGCGTGATGCGGGGCGGCCCGCACACCCTCGGCGACGACGAGGTGGAGCAGCGGGTCCAGTTCCGGCTGGACCGGCAGCAGCGGCTCACCGGTGACCAGCCGCCGATCCTCGACGCCATCATCGACGAGGGCGCGCTGCTGCGGCCCGTCGGCGACCGGTCGGTGATGGAGGCGCAGCTGCACCACCTGGTCAAGATGGGCGAGCTGCCCAACATCACGGTCCAGGTGATCCCGCTCGCCGCCGGCTACCACCGGGGCACCCGGGGCTCCCTGCACATCCTGGAGTTCCCGGACCCGGAGGACCCGATCATCGCCTCGGTCGAGACGGTGGCCGGGCAGATGGTCCTCGACCGACCGGGCGACCTGCGTACCTGCACCAAGATCATGGAGCACCTGCGGACCGTCGCGCTCAGCCCGGCGGACAGCCGCGACCAGCTCCTCCAACTCCTGAAGGGACGGTAGGACCATGACACCGACGAGCAACGCGGCGCTGGCCGTCGCGCGGTGGCGCAAGAGCAGCCGCAGCGGCGACGAGGGGGCGTGCGTGGAGATGGCGGTGCTCCCGGGGACGGTCGCCGTCCGCGACTCCAAGGACCCGTCCGGCCCCGCGCTGCTCTTCCCGCCGGCCGCCTGGGCCGCCTTCGTCGGGGCCCCGCCCGGACACTGACCCTCCCTCCGGGGGCGCCGGCGCGCCCGCTGACCACGTCGCGCCGGCGCCCCGCCGGCGGCGGTCCCACCGTTGGGAGCCGGTGGGGCCGTCGCCCGGCGGGTCAGCCCGTGACCACGGGGCGGGGCGCGGGGCCCGCGCGCAGCGCCTCCAGCGCCGCGATGGCCACGCCCCGGGCGCCGGCCATGTCCCGCTCGGGCACCAGGGCGAAGGTGGCCGACGCGGCCTGCTCCTCCCGCAACACGGTGTGCTCGCGCACCGTCGCGAGGAACCAGTCCCGGAACTCCGGGGCCGCCTCCACCACCCCGCCCCCCACGAAGTACGCGTGCGGATCGGTGAAGTTGGCCGCGACGGTGAAGAGGCGGCCCAGCGCCATCGCCTGCTGGGTGAAGACCTCCCGGGCCAGCGCGTCGCCGCGCTCCCCGTAGCCCCGGACCAGCTTGGCCGCCCGCTCCGGCGGCTCGGCGGCCAGCGGGTGGTCGGGAAACCGTCCCAGCCAGTACGGCAGCAGGTTCCGCCCGATGGCGGTCAGCGAGGCCACGCTCTCCGCGTCCCCGGCGAAGCCGCAGGCGCACGTCGGCACCGGCTGGTCCGGCGCGAGCAGCCCCGTCAGCGGGATGTGCACGTGACCCAGTTCGCCGGCCATCCCCGCCGCCCCGGCGACCACCCGGCCGGCCTCGACCACGCCGCCGCCCAGCCCCGTGCCGACGATGGCCGACACCGACGAGCGGCGCATCGCCTCCGCGCCGAAGTGCGCGTGGTGGGCGTAGAGCGCGGCGGCGTTCCCGTCGTTGTGGTAGACCACCGGCAGCCCGAGCCGCCGCTCCAGCGCGGTCCGCACGTCGTAGCCGCGCCAGGCGGGCTGGGAGAAGTTGGTCGACCCACGGGAGGAGATCACCCCGGTCGCGCTCGCCGGCCCCGGCGTGTCCAGCCCGACCGCGCGCACCGACCCACGGGGCACCCCGGTCAACGCCAGCACCCCGTCGAACGCGCGGGCCAGCGCCTCGATCGCCGCCGTCGGGCCGGCGCGCACCTCGCTCGGGTTCTCCACCAGCCCGTCCACCAGGAACCGGCCGTCCACGGTGAGCACCGTGGCGTTGTTGCTGGTGCCGCCGTTGTCCAGCCCGACGACCACCGGCACGTCCGTACCGCCCACGACAACCGCCTCCCGCCGCCACGCCTGCCGTGAGGCTAGTTCCCCCTTGCCGCCCCCGCCAGGTCGCGCCCGCCGCCGGACCGGCGGAGCGGGGTCAGGCCGGGCGGGAGGTCAGGCCGGGCGGCGGGCCGTGACGGCGGTGGCGTCCCGGTCGTCGTCGCGGGTCACCGTGGGGTGCAGGCCCACGGCGGTCAGCACCGCGCGGAGCGCGTCCAGCTGCGCCTCCCCCGCCTCCACCACCAGGTGCCCGCCCGGGGCCAGCCAGCGCGCCGCACCCTCGGCGACGCGGCGCAGCACCGCCAGCCCGTCCGGTCCGCCGTCGAGGGCCACCGGCGCCTCGTACAGCCGGGCCTCCGGCGGCATCAGCGCCACCGCCGCCGTCGGCACGTACGGGGCGTTGGCCAGCACCAGGTCCAGCCGGCCCCGCCAGCGCACCGGCAGCGGGTCGTACAGGTCGCCCTCGAAGACCGGGACGGCCAGCGGCCCCAGGTTGCGCCGGGCGCAGGCCACGGCGGCGGGGTCCACGTCGGCGGCGGCCAGCCAGCGCGGCGCGAGCCGGCGGGCCAGCGCCACCGTGGTGGCGCCCGAACCGCAGCACAGGTCCACCACGGCCGCCGCCGGCCCGGTCACCGCGACGGCGGCGTCGACCAGCAGGGCGGTACGCGCACGCGGCACGAACACGCCGGGGTCGACGGCTATCCGCTCGCCGCAGAACTCGGCCCAGCCGAGCACGTGCTCCAGCGGCAGCCCGGCGACCCGGCGCTCGACCAGGCCGGCCAGCGCCTCGGCCGAGTCGGCGGCGGCGATCAGCAGCTCCGCCTCGTCCTCGGCGTAGACGCAGCCGGCGGCGCGCAGCCGGTGCACGAGGGCGGGCCGGTCGGGGCGGAAGGGGAAGACGGTCATGGGAGAACCTCCGGGAACGCTCGTCGACGCTCCCGGCCCGCCGGAGTCAGCCGGCGTGGCGTCGGAGGGGAGCGTCGGTCCTGCCTGTCGGGTGGATCGGACTCACCTCCTCCGGTCGGGCCCGGCGCGGGCCACGGACGGCCCGGCGCGGACCACCGTCACGATAGCCCCACGGAGTCGGGTGCTCAGCGGCTGGCGTCCAGCGCGGCGGCCACGTCGGCGACCAGGTCGACGGCGTCCTCGACCCCGCAGGAGAGCCGGACGAAGCCGGGCGGGGTGTCGTCGCCCCACTGGGCCCGCCGGTCGGCGCTGGTGTGCAGGCCGCCGAAGGAGGTGGCCGCGGCGACCAGCCGGGCCGCGTCGAGGAACCGCGCCACCCGCCCGGCGTCGCCGAGGTCGAAGGAGAGCACCCCCGGGATCCGTCGCATCTGGACCGCCGCCACCGCGTGGGCCGGGTCGCCGGGCAGTCCCGGCCAGCGCAGCCCGGTCACGTCGTCGCGCCCCGCGAGCAGCTCGGCGAGGGCCCGCGCGTTCGCGGTCTGCCGGGCCAGCCGCAGGTCCAGGGTGGCCAGCGACCGGTGCGCGAGCCAGGCGTCGAACGCGCCCGGCACCGCCCCGGTGGCGTTCCGCCAGGCGGTGACCGCGTCCCGCAGCTCGGCCGAGCGGGTCGCGACGTAGCCGAGCAGCAGGTCGGAGTGCCCCGTCAGGGCCTTGGTCCCGGAGGCCACCACGACGTCGGCGCCCAGGTCGAGCGGACGCTGCCCGAGCGGCGTGGCCGTGGTGTTGTCGACCGCGACCAGGGCGCCGGCTTCGTGCGCCCGGGCGGAGAGCGCCGCCACGTCGGCGACGTCCAGGCCGGGGTTGGCCGGGGTCTCCAGCAGCACCAGGCGTACGCCGTCGAAGGCCGGGTGCGGGCCGGCGGTCGGGGCGAGGAGCACCCGCACCCCGACGCCCTCCAGCGTGTCGGCGGCGAAGGCCCGGACGGGGAAGTATCCGTCCGACGGGAGCACCACGGTGTCCCCCGGCCTCAGCACCGCCAGCAGCAGCCCCGTGATCGCGGCCTGCCCGCTGGCGAAGACCCGGCACTCGCCCCCCTCCAGCTCCCCCACCGCCGCCTCCAGCAGCCGCCGGGTGGGGTTGTCGGGCCGGCCGTAGCCGTCGGGCGCCGCCGCCGGCCCCGCCCACGGGTCCAGGTGGTACGGCGCGGCGAACACCGGCCCGGGCAGGAACGGCTGGCCGGGAGCCGGCTCGGGCAGGCCGGCGCGTACGCAGCGGGTGCCGTCCTGGTGCTCGCTCACGTCGCTCACTCCGGCTTCGTCGTCCGGCTCATCAGGGCCTCGACGGCGAGCCGCGGGTCCATGCCCTCGTGGCAGACCAGCTCGACCTGCTCGGTGATCGGCATCTCCACCGCGTGCGCCCGGGCCAGGTCGCGCAGGGCCAGCGCGCTCTTGACGCCCTCGGCGGTCTGCCGGGTGGCGACGCGGGCCTCCTCCAGGGTCGCGCCCCGGCCCAGGTGCTCGCCGAAGGTGCGGTTGCGGGCCAGCGGCGACGAGCAGGAGGCGACGAGGTCGCCCATCCCGGCCAGGCCGGCGAAGGTGAGCGGGTCGGCGCCCAGGGCCACCCCGAGCCGGGCCGTCTCGGCCAGTCCCCGGGTCACGAGCATGGCCCGGGTGTTGTCGCCGAAGCCCATCGCCACGGCGATGCCGTACGCCAGGGCGATCACGTTCTTGACCGCGCCGCCCAGCTCGCAGCCGATCACGTCGTCGTTGGTGTACGGGCGGAAGTAGGGCGTGGTGATGGAGCGCTGCACCAGCGTCGCCCGGTCGGCGTCGGTGCAGGCGACCACGGTGGCGGCGGGCTGCTCGGCGGCGATCTCCGGGGCCAGGTTGGGGCCGGAGACCACCACCACCCGGTCCGCGGCCACCCCGGCGGTCTCCACGATCACCTCGCTCATCCGCTTGGTGGTGCCGAGCTCGATGCCCTTCATCAGCGACACCAGGGTGGCGTCCGGGTGCAGGTGCGCGGTCCACTCGGCCAGGTTGCCGCGCAGCGTCTGCGACGGCACGGCCAGCACCACCAGCTCCGCCCCGGTGATCGCCTCGACAGCGTCCCCGGTCGCCGTGACCCGGGACGGCAGCGGCACGTCCGGCAGGTACTCCGGGTTGCGCCGCTGGGCGCGGATCGTGTCGGCGACCGCCTGCCGGCGGGCCCAGACGGTGACGTCCCGACCGGCGTCGGCGAGGATCTTGGCGAACGCGGTGCCCCACGAGCCGGCACCCAGGACCGCGACGTGCCCGCTCACGCCGCCGCCTCCGGCCGCCGCCGCTCGCCGGCCGGGCGGGCCGTCCGTTCCCACAGTGGTGGCGGGGTGCCGCCCCGGATCTCGCCGAGCATGTCACGAAGGCGCAGCATGATGGTGTCGGTCATCTCCTCGAGGACGGCCTTCGTCGGGGTCGACCCGGCCCACCGGCTCAGGTCGACGGGCGGCCCGGCGACCACGGTCACCGGGATCCGGGGGCGCGGGTCCAGTCGGGCCCGGCGCGGGTCGAAGATCCGCTCCGGCCCCCACATGACGACCGGGACCACCGGCGCCCCGGTGGCGAGCGCGAGCCGGGCGGCGCCGGTCTTGCCCTTCATCGGCCACAGGTCCGGGTCGCGGGTGATGGTGCCCTCCGGGTAGATCACCACCGCGCCGCCCTGGTCGAGCGCGGCGACGAGGTGCTCCAGCGACCGCACCGCGTCCACGGTGTTCCGCTCGACCGGGATCTGCCGGCAGCGGTGCAGGATCCAGCCGATCACCGGGACCCGGAACACGCTGGCCTTGCCGAGGAACTGCGGCCAGCGGCCGGCGTCGTAGACGAAGTGCGCCGCGACGAGCGGGTCTGCGTGCGAGACGTGGTTCGGCACGATGATCACGCCGCCCTCGCGGCGCAGGTGCTCCATGCCGCGCCAGGTGCGCCGCGTCCAGACGGTCATCACGGGCTTGACCAGCACCACGGCGAACCATTGCCAGAACCCCAGCCTCCGCCGTGTCACCGCGCCTCCTCGTGCCGCCCGACCCGCACCGGATCCGCACCCGGTGACGCCCGCAGCGGAAATCATGCCTGCTCGACCCGGGTCCGGCCAGAGAGGGTACCGCCGTGCGGCTGGCAGGATGGCGGTGTGAGTCAGCCGAGGTGGACCGTGGTGGTGCCGGTGAAGCGCCTCGCCGCCGCGAAGAGCCGACTGCGGGGGGCGCTGCCGGCCGTACCCCACGAGGAGCTGGCGCTGGCCCTGGCCGCCGACACGGTCGCCGCGGTGCGGGCCTGCCCGGCGGTGGCCGGGGTGCTGGTCGTGACCGACGACGCCCGCGTGACCGAGGCCGCCCGCCGCGCGGGCGCCCGGACGCTGCCTGACACCCCCGCCGCTGGGCTGAACGCCGCCTTCCGGCACGGCGCGTCGGCCGCGGGCGGCGGCTGGGTGGCCGGGCTCACCGCCGACCTGCCCGCGCTGCGCCCGGCCGAGCTGGCGGCGGCCCTGCGCGCGGCGCGGGCCGCGCCCCCGGGCGTACGCGGGTACGTGGCCGACGCCCCCGGCCAGGGCACCGTGCTGCTGGCCGCGCCGCCGGGCGTGCCCCTGGACCCCCGCTTCGGGCTCGGCTCGGCCGCCGCGCACGCCGCGAGCGGGGCGCTCGCGCTCACCGGGGACTGGCCGAGCCTGCGCCGGGACGTGGACACCGCCGACGACCTGGCCGCGGCGGCCCGGCTCGGGCTGGGGCCCCGCACGGCCGCGCTGGCCGCCGCCGGCTGCCCGGCCTGAGGACGTGTAGCGTGCGGGGCATGCAGGGCACGGTGGCCACCTACGACGCGGCGACCCGCAGCGGGACGCTGCTCCTCGACGACGGCACCGAGCTGGCCTTCCCGGCCCGGGCGTTCGACGCCTCCGGCCTGCGGCTGCTCCGCCTCGGCCAGCGGTTGCGCGTCGAGACCGACGCCGCCGGCGAGGTCGTCCGGGTGACATTGCCGACGATGGCCTGAGCGGCTGGTCGAAGTTCATTTTGCGTTAACCGCATCCGGGTGATTATGGGCGGGTGAGCACCCCTCGCAAGCACCCCGCCAACCGACCGCACACCGACCCGGCCGCACCCCGCAACGGCGCCCGGTCCCGGGGCGCCGACGGCCGCTTCCACGCCGACGGATCCGCCGGAACCCCCGGGACGGAGGCCGCCGGGACCGACGCGGCGAGCGCCTCCGCCGGTCTGGAGGAGGTGCTGGACCCGGTGCCCGGCCCGCCCGCCGAGGCGGCGTCGCCGCAGCCGACGCCGGACCCCGGGGACGAGCCGCCCGCGGCGGAGCCGCTGCCGGAGGACCGCTTCCTCAACCGGGAGCTCTCCTGGCTCGACTTCAACGCCCGGGTGCTGGCGCTCGCCGAGGACCCGCGCACGCCGCTGCTGGAGCGGGCCAAGTTCCTGGCCATCTTCGCCAGCAACCTCGACGAGTTCTACATGGTGCGGGTCGCCGGGCTGAAGCGCCGGCTCCAGGCCGGCCTGCCGGTACGCGGCGGGGACCGGATGCCGCTGCGCACCCAGCTGGAGTTGGTCGCCGGGAAGGCCGCGACGCTGGTGGCCCGGCACTCGGCCTGCTTCACCGACGAGGTGCTGCCGAAGCTGGCCGCCGAGGACATCCGGATCCTGCGCTGGGCCGACCTGGACCACCCCGAGCGGGAACGGCTGCGCGCGTACTTCCGGGAGCAGATCTTCCCGGTGCTGACCCCGCTGGCGGTGGACCCGGCGCACCCCTTCCCGTACATCTCCGGGCGGTCGCTCAACCTCGCCGTGGCCGTCCGCGACCCGGACGGCGGCTCCGAGTACTTCGCCCGGGTGAAGGTGCCGAACAACGTGCCCCGCTTCGTCCGGGTGCACCGCGACCTGCCGGGCGTGCGGATGCTGCCGGTGGAGGACCTGATCTCGGTGCACCTGGGGCAGCTCTTCTCCGGCATGCGGGTGGTCGAGTGCCACCTGTTCCGCGTCACCCGCAACGCCGAGGTGGAGGTCGACGAGGACCGCGACGAGGACCTGCTCCAGGCGCTGGAGCGGGAGCTGGCCCGGCGCCGGTTCGGCCCGCCCGTCCGGCTGGAGGTGGCCGCCTCGATCTCCGAGCACGTGCTGGAGCTGCTCGTCCGCGAGCTGGACATGCACGACCAGGAGGTGCTGCGGGTGCCCGCCCTGCTCGACCTCTCCGCGCTCTGGCAGCTCTACAACGAGGCCGACCGGCCGGACCTGAAGGATCCGCCGTTCGTGCCGGCCACCCACCCCCGGCTCACCGAGGGCGAGGTGCCACGCAGCGTCTTCGCGACCCTGCGCGACGGCGACATCCTGGTCCACCACCCGTACCACTCGTTCGCCACCAGCGTGCAGCGCTTCATCGAGCAGGCCGCCGCGGACCCGGACGTGCTGGCCATCAAGCAGACGCTCTACCGCACCAGCGGCGACTCCCCGATCGTGGACGCGCTCGTCGACGCGGCGGCCGCCGGCAAGCAGGTGGTGGTGCTGGTCGAGCTGAAGGCGCGCTTCGACGAGGTCGCCAACATCGGCTGGGCGCGCACGCTGGAACGCGCCGGCTGCCACGTCGTCTACGGCCTGGTCGGGCTCAAGACGCACTGCAAGACGGCGCTGGTGGTACGCCAGGAGGGCAACCAGATCCGCCGCTACTGCCACATCGGCACCGGCAACTACCACCCGAAGACCGCCCGGCTCTACGAGGACTTCGGCATGCTCACCGCCGACCCGGAGATCGGGGCCGACCTGACCGACCTGTTCAACGTGCTCACCGGCTACAGCCGGCAGACCGCGTACCGCCGGCTGCTGGTGGCGCCGCAGGGCATCCGCAGCGGGCTCATCGAGCGGATCGAGCGGGAGATCGCGCACGTCCGGCTGGGCATGCCCGGGCTCGTGCAGATCAAGGTGAACTCGCTGGTCGACGAGGAGATCACGGACGCGCTCTACCGGGCCTCCCGGGCCGGCGTCCACGTGGACCTGGTGATCCGGGGCATGTGCACGCTGCGGCCGGGGGTGCCCGGCCTGTCGGAGAACATCCGGGTCCGCTCGATCCTGGGCCGGTTCCTGGAGCACTCCCGGATCTTCCGGTTCGGCAACGACGGCGACGCCGAGTTCTGGATGGGCTCGGCCGACCTGATGCACCGCAACCTGGACCGCCGGGTCGAGGCGCTGGTGCGGGTGAGCGACCCGGTCGCCCGGGCCGAACTGGACCACGTGCTGACCGCCGCGATGAGCCCCGACGTGGACGCGTTCGAGCTGGCGCCGGACGGGACCTGGAGCCGGCGTACCGGCACGGCCGGGGAGCCGCCGGTCCACCTCCAGGACATGCTGCTGCGTCGTGTCGGTGGCACGGCGGGCTGACCGGTACCCGCATAGGCTGACCTGATGCTGGATGAGCGGGACGCGGCCGGCCCCGGTCGGGGCTGGCCGACCGGGGTCCCCGACACGACGCCCCCGATCCGGGCGGCGGGCGGTGTCGTGTGGCGGCCCGCCGACGGCCCCGGATCGGCCGCGGGGCCGGCCCCCGGGGGCGTGGACGCCGCCCGCGCGCCGCGCGGCGGGGTGCTGGTCTGCCTGGTGCACCGGCCCCGCTACGGCGACTGGTCGCTGCCCAAGGGCAAGCTGGAGCGGGGCGAGCATCCGCTGCTCGCCGCCGTCCGCGAGGTGGCCGAGGAGGCCGACGCCCGGGCCGTGCCGCAGGTGCGGCTGCCCACCGTGCGCTACCGCAGCGAGGGCCGCCCGAAGGTGGTCGACTACTGGTCGATGCGGGCGGTGGCCACCGGCGGCTTCCAACCGGCGACCGAGGTCGACGACGTGCGCTGGCTCGGCGTGGACGAGGCGATCCGGCTGGTCAGCTACCCGCACGACGCCGAGGTGCTGGCCGCGTTCGCGGCGCTGCCGACGGTCACCGGGACGGTGGCGGTCGTCCGGCACGCCCACGCCGGCAAGCGGGCCACCTGGTCGGGCCCGGACACCGGCCGGCCGCTCGACGCCCGGGGCTGGGCGCAGGCCCACGCGCTCGCCCCGCTGGTGGCGCTGGTCCGCCCGGTACGCCTGCTGTCGGCCTCGGCCCGCCGCTGCGTGCAGACCCTCGACCCGGCGGCGGCCCTGCTGGACCTGCCGATCGAGGTCGACGGCGACCTGGACGAGCCGCGGCCGGGCCAGCAGCCCGACGAGTGCGCGCTGGCCGCCGCCGCCCGCCTGGCCGCGCTGGCGGCCACCGGCGAGGCGGCGGGGGTGTGCAGCCAGGGCAAGGTGATCCCGGGCGCCCTGGCCCGGCTCAGCGGGCGGCCGGACGACTTCACCACCCCGAAGGGCGGCGGCTGGCTGCTCGCCTTCACCGGCGACCGCCTGCTCGCCGTCGACCGCCTCTGACGGTGCGGGCCCGGGGGCGGATCGCCGCCGAGCGGCCCGGGCGGGCGGGGGTCAGGCCGGCGGCAGGGTCAGGGTCACCGTGACCGGCAGGTGGTCGCTGGCCGTTCCGGGTGGGGCCGCCGCGTCGCCGGCCGCCAGGTCGGGCGTGACGAGGACGTGGTCGATCTGCTGGCGCGGGGCGTCCGCCGGGCTGGTCGGCAGGGGCCGGGCGGCGGCCAGCGCGTCGACCAGGCCGGCCCGGGTGAACTCGGCGAACGCCGGGTCGCCCGGCTCGGTGTTCAGGTCGCCGGCGACCACCAGGGGCCGGCCGGCCGCGTACCGGACGGCGAAGTCGGCGACCGCGCGGGCCTGGACCACCGGGTCCTGGCCGGGCGGCGGTTGCAGGTGGGTGGCGACCACCGCGAGGCGGACGTCCTCGCTGAAGTCGATCGTGACGCCGAGGGCCTGCGCCCCGGTGGGCGCGCCGACCGCCGGCAGCGGCCGGGTCCGCGCCGCGTCCAGGGGCCACCGGCTCAGCACGGCGTCGCCCCAGAGCGGGTCGGCGGCCGGCGCGAAGACGTACGGCATGTCCAGCCGCTCCCCCAGCAGGTCGAGCGTGTCGTGGCCGCCGTTGAGCAGCCAGCCCCGGTCCACCTCGCCGAGTACCACGACGTCGGCCCCGGCGACGGCCCGCGCCAGCGCGTCCGGGTCGAAGCGGCCGTCCATGCCGAACCCCATCCGGACGTTGTACGCCGCCACCCGCACCGTCTCCGGCGGCCCGTCCCGGTTGGTGGCGGACAGCAGCTCGTCGCTCGCGACCGCGGCCACCAGCGTCAGCACGGCGGCCGAGGCGGCCGTCCACACCGGCGGCAGCGGCGAGCGGAGCGGGCCCGGGGTGGGCCGGGTCGCCAGGGCGACGGCCGCGACCAGCACCGCCACCGCCACCGGCACCCCGGCGTTGGGGTGGCCGAGGTCGTAGGCGGCGTAGTAGGCCACCGCCGCGACGGCGAAGACGAGCATCCCGGCGACGGCCGCGTACCCGCGCCGCCCGGCCGCCCGTGCCGCGTCCTGCCCGGCGCGCCCGCCGCCGTGCACGGCCGGGGCTGCGGCGTCGTCGGCGACCCGGCCGTCCGCCGCGCCGGCCGACGCCAGGCACGCGCCGAGACCGACGGCGGTGAGCAGGACGGCCGGCAGCAGCAGTTCCCCGCGTTCGAGGGCGACGAGGACGGCCCCGCCGACCAGGGCCGCCGGCCCCGGCCACCGCCAGGCCCCCCGGCGGGGGGACGCCAGCGCGGCGAGCAGGAAGCCACCGACCGCCACGGCGAGCGGGGCGGGGCCGAACAGCGGCACCGTGGCCACCCCCACCTCGTCGGCGGGGTCCGAGCGCAGCAGACCGAACTGGTACGACGTCGCCGTCCGGGCGACCGCCGGGGAGAGCGCCACCATGCCGGCGAGCAGCAGCGCCGGCCCGGCCAGCAGCCAGCCCCGTACGCCGCCCGCCCCCGCCGGCGGCGCGGGCCGCGCCTGCCCCGCCAGGAAGAGGCCCGCGACCACGACGGCCAGCAGCCACGCCGGCCAGTCGCCGAGGAACGCCGAGCGGTACGTGTCGAGCACCGTGTGCAGGAGAGCGCCGACCGCCAGCCCGAGCGCCAGCCCGGGCACGGGGCGGTCGGTGCCGGCGGCGACCCCGGCGAGCCAGACCAACCCGGCCAGCAGCCCGGCCGTGGCGAGCCAGAGCTGGAGCCGCCCGCCCGGCTGGCCGTTGACGGCGAGCCGCGCCACGACCAGCAGCACCGCGGCGACGAGCGTGACGGGGCGGGCGCCGACCCGGCGGACCAGCGCGGGCGCGGCCAGGGCGAGCAGGAACCAGCCGAACGCGAACGCACCCAGCAGTTCGGCGGGGGTCGAGGCGGCCTGCCCGAAGATGGTGATGACCGCCGGCAGGAAGACGCGCAGCACGTCGACCAGGAGCACGACGCCCAGGGCGAGGGTGACGGTGGGGAAATGGCGGTAGCGCACCGGGGCTGCCTTTCGCCGACCGGAAGGGGTGCGGCGATTCTGCGGGCGCGGCACGGTCGCGGTCAACGGTCGGGGCGGACACGGCGAAGGGCGCCCACCGGCCGGTGGGCGCCCTTTTCGTACCGCTCGGCTCAGCGCTTGGTCGCGGCCTTCTTGGCCGGCGCCTTCTTCGCCGCCGCGCTCTTGCTCGCCGTCGCGGCGGTCTTCTTCGCCGCCGTGGCCTTGGTCGCCGCGGTGGTCTTCTTCGCCGGGGCGGCCTTGGTGGCCGCGGTCTTCTTCGCCGCGGTGGTCTTGCTCGCCTTCGCCGCGGGGGCCTTCTTGGCCGCCGTGGTCGCCTTGGCCCCGGTCGCCTTCGCGCCCGCCGCCTTGGCTCCGGTCGCCTTGGCTCCGGTCGCCTTGGCTCCGGTCGCCTTGGCCCCGGCCGCCTTCGCCCCGGTGGCCTTCGTCCCGGTGGCCTTGGCACCCGTCGTCTTGGCCGCCGCGGTGGTCTTGGCGGCGGCCGTGGTCTTGGCGGCGGCCGCCGTGGTCTTCTTCGCCGCCGCCGTGGCCTTCGGCACCTTGCCGCTGGCCACCATCTCCTTGAATCCGGCGCCGGGACGGAAGGTCGGGACGGATGTCTTCTTGACCTTCACCGCCTCGCCGGTCCGCGGGTTGCGCGCTGTTCGGGCGCCCCGGACGCGCTTTTCGAACGCTCCGAATCCGGTGATCGCCACCTTCTCGCCCTTGGTGACCGCCGCCTGGACCTCAGCGAGGACCGCGTCGAGCGCGGCCGTCGCCGTCTTCCGGTCCCCCAGGCGAACGGCGAGCGCCTCGATGAGCTCGGCCTTGTTCACGACTTCCTCCCGATTGTGCAACTGACTCGACGCGAGCCATTCTGCGCGCACGGTATGCCCTGTGCTGCCGGGACACAAACATTCGGTCGAAAAAAGCCCTTGTGTCGTAACGGATTCGCCCCCGCCGGTGAGACCGGCGGGGGCGGAAACCGCTGTGGGATCGGGCGTACGGCTAAGCGACCGAGGGCAGGAACGGCGGCCGGGTGGTCTCGAAGGCGCTGATCTCCGCCTCGTGGCGGAGGGTGAGTCCAATGTCGTCCAAGCCCTCCAGCAGCCGCCAGCGGCTGAAGTCGTCCAACGGGAACGACCAGGTGGCCTCTCCGACCCGCACCTCGCGGGCGGTCAGGTCGACGGTGACCGGGGTGGTCGGGTCGGCCTCCACCAGATCCCAGATCTCCTCGACCGCCTTCAATTCCAGCTCGACCGGGAGCAGACCCTCCTTGAGCGCGTTGCCCCGGAAGATGTCGCCGAAGCGGGGTGAGATCACGGCCCGGAAGCCCCAGTCGCGCAGCGCCCAGACCGCGTGCTCCCGGGAGGAGCCGGTGCCGAACTCGGGACCGGTCACAAGAATCGACGCACCGGAATGGGTGCGATCGTTGAGCACGAATTCCGGGTCCTCGCGCCAGGCGCTGAACAAGCCGTCCGCGAAACCGGTCCGGGTCACCCGCTTGAGGTACACGGCGGGGATGATCTGATCGGTGTCCACGTTGGACCGCCGCAGCGGCACGGCGGTGCCCGTGTGGGTGGTGAACCTCTCCATCTGGGTGCCCTTCTACAGGTCGGCGGGAGCGGCCAGCCGGCCCGCCACGGCGGTGGCGGCGGCGACCGGCGGGGAGACCAGGTGGGTGCGTCCGCCCCGGCCCTGGCGGCCCTCGAAGTTGCGGTTGGAGGTCGAGGCGGAGCGCTGGCCCGGCGAGAGCGTGTCCGGGTTCATGCCCAGGCACATGGAGCAGCCGGCGAAGCGCCACTCGGCGCCGGCGTCGGTGAAGACCTTGTCCAGCCCCTCCGCCTGGGCCGCCTCGCGCACGGCGGCGGAACCGGGCACGACCAGCATCCGCACCCCGTCGGCCACCCGGTGCCCGCGCAGCACGTCAGCGGCGGCCCGGAGGTCCTCCAGCCGCCCGTTGGTGCAGGAGCCGACGAAGACCACGTCGACCGCGAGGTCCCGCAGCGGGGTGCCGGGGCGCAGGTCCATGTACTCCAGCGCCCGCCGGGCGGCGGTCCGCTCGGCCTCGGTGACGAACTCCTCGGGCGTGGGCACCACCGCGCCCAGCGGCGCGCCCTGACCCGGGTTGGTGCCCCAGGTGACGAACGGGGTGACCGCGCCGGCGTCCAGGGTCACCTCGGCGTCGAAGGTGGCGCCCTCGTCCGTGGGCAGGGTCCGCCACCAGGCGACCGCCGCGTCCCAGTCCGCGTCCTTCGGGGCGTTCGGCCGCCCCTTCAGGTACGCGAAGGTGGTCTCGTCCGGCGCGATCATGCCGGCCTTGGCGCCCCACTCGATGGACATGTTGGCGATGGTCATCCGCCCCTCCATGGACAGCGACCGGATCGCCTCGCCGCGGTACTCGACGATGTGCCCGCGACCGCCGCCCGTGCCGACCTGGGCGATCAGCGCGAGCACCAGGTCCTTGGCGGTGACCCCCGGGGCGAGCCGCCCGGTCACGTTCACCGCCATCGTCTTCGGCCGGCTCTGCGGCAGCGTCTGGGTGGCCAGCACGTGCTCGACCTCACTCGTGCCGATGCCGAACGCGAGCGCGCCGAACGCGCCGTGGGTGGCGGTGTGCGAGTCGCCGCAGACGATGGTCATGCCGGGCTGGGTGACGCCGAGCTGCGGGCCGATGACGTGCACGATGCCCTGGTTCTCGTCACCCAGCGGGTGCAGCCGGACGCCGAACTCGGCGCAGTTGCGGCGCAGCGTCTCGATCTGGGTGCGCGAGGTGGGGTCGGCGATGGTGAGCAGGTCGCCGCGCCGCCGCTGGAACGACGGGTCCGCGTACCCCGTCGGGGTGTTGTGGTCCTCCGTCGCGAGCGTGAGGTCGGCGCGGCGCACCCGGCGCCCGGCGAGGCGCAGCCCGTCGAAGGCCTGCGGGCTCGTCACCTCGTGCAGCAGGTGCAGGTCGATGAAGAGCAGATCGGGCTCGCCCTCGGCGGACCGTACGACGTGCGCGTCCCAGACCTTCTCGGCCAGGGTCCTCGGCTCGGTAGTAGTGACTCCCACCATCTGGACATCCTAAATTCTGGGAGGTAAGTTTCGGCTTGTGGGACACAGTATGAGCGGTGTCGGCGTTCTCGACAAGGCGGTGGTCATCCTGGCCGCCTGCGTCGACGGCGCCAGCCTGGCCGAACTCGTTGAACGCACCAAGCTGCCCCGGGCCACCGCGCACCGGCTGGCGCAGGCGCTGGAGATCCACCGGATGCTGGTCCGGGACACCCAGGGGCGCTGGCGTCCCGGCCCGCGCCTGGGTGAGCTCGCCAACGCCGCACCGGACGTGCTCCTGACGGCGGCGGAGCCGCTGCTGGCGGCGCTGCGGGACGCCACCGGCGAAAGCGCCCAGCTCTACCTGCGCCGCGCCGACGAGCGCATCTGCGTGGCCGCCGCCGAGCGGGCCAGCGGCCTGCGGGACACCGTGCCGGTCGGCTCGGTGCTGCCGATGACGGCGGGCTCCGCGGCGCAGATCCTGCTCGCCTGGGAGCCGCCCGAGGCCGTGATGCCGCTGCTGCCCCGGTCGAAGTTCACCGGCCGCACCCTGGCCGAGGTACGCCGCCGCGGCTGGGCGCAGAGCGTCGCCGAGCGCGAGGCCGGTGTGGCGAGCGTCTCGGCCCCGATCCGCGACCGCACCGGTCGGGTCATCGCCGCGATCAGCATCTCCGGCCCGATCGAGCGCCTGGGCCGCCGCCCCGGCGAACGCCACGCGATGGCCGTGGTCCGGGCCGGCCAACGCCTCTCCGGCCTCTGACCCCCCGACCCACCCCCACCCCGCCACCCCGCCCACCCCGGCCCGGCGGGCCCTCGCCCTGCCGGCCCCCGCCGGCCCCGCCCGGGCGCCGATCAAGAGGTTTGCGTCCGCTCCGGCACCGAACCGGGACGCAAACCTCTTGATCACCTGATCGACAGCGCCACGGCCAGCCGGGACGGGGGCGGGACGCCTTCGTCCCGCCTTGCCCCGGTGATCATGAGGTTGGCGGCGGAGATGATCTCCAGCACTGCCGCCAACCTCATGATCACCGGCGCTTGAGCGGCGGGGCGGGGCGGGGGCGGGGGGCTGCGGGGGGAAATGCGGAACGGCCCGTCCCATTGGGGTGGGACGGGCCGTTCCTTCTGTAGCCCCGACCGGATTCGAACCGGCGCTACCGCCTTGAGAGGGCGGCGTCCTGGGCCGCTAGACGACGGGGCCAAGACTTTACTGCTTCCACCGCCCTTCCGAGCGGTGCCGCTGTAGTCTAGCGGCGTCCCCTCGGGGGCGGAAATCGGGGCGGCCGGCACCGGGCGACACGAGACCGGGACACCGGCACCGGGCGACCGACCGGTCGGGCCGCCCGCAGAGGCGCGCCCGCGGGGGCGACCGACACCGGGCGGACACGAGACCGGGGCACCGGCACCGGCACCGGCACCGGGCGATCGACCGGTCCGGCCGCCCGTGAGGGCGATGACACAAACACGGGACATGCGGAACGCGCGGGACATGCGGAACGGCCCGCCCCACCGGAGTGGAACGGGCCGTTCGAGTGTCGTAGCCCCGACCGGATTCGAACCGGCGCTACCGCCTTGAGAGGGCGGCGTCCTGGGCCGCTAGACGACGGGGCCAGAACTTGCTTGCGGCACCGCTCTGCCGAGCGGCGCCGCTGGACTCTATCAGAGAGAACCCCGATCCCCTGACGGGAACCGGAGTCGTCTCCTACGAGATCCAGCGCCCGAGACTCTTGCGAACCTCGGCTGCGCTGGGGTACCAGGACTCGAACCTAGACTAACTGAACCAGAATCAGTCGGGCTGCCAATTACCCCATACCCCATTGGCCCCTTGCGGTGCCGGGAGCAAACTTTACCCTCCCGGCGCCGGCAGGCCAAATCGAGCCCCCCAAACCGCCCCTGAACTGCGGAAACGGGTCTCGACGCGGATCAGGCGACGGGCACCACCGGGTTGGTCAGCTCCCCGATCCCCTCGATCCGCACGGTGACCGTATCCCCGTCCACCAGCGGGCTAACCCCCGCCGGCGTGCCGGTGAGCACCACGTCGCCGGGCAGCAGCGTCATCACGTGCGAGACGTACGACACCAGGGCCGGCACGTCGAAGACCATGTCGCTGGTCCGGCCGAGCTGGCGGACCTCCATCTCCTCCGGATTGCGACCCACCTCACAGCGGATCTCCAGGTCGCGGACGTCGAGCCCGGTGGTGATCCACGGCCCGATGGGGCAGAACGAGTCGAAGCCCTTGGCGCGGGTCCACTGGCCGTCGGAGCGCTGGAGGTCCCGGGCGGTGACGTCGTTGGCGCAGGCGTAGCCGAAGATGGCCCGCTCCGCGGCGGCCCGGTCGGCCCGGCGGGCACCCGGCGCGCCGATCACCACGGCGAGCTCGGCCTCGTGCTCGACCTGCTTGGAGAAGATCGGCAGCCGGATCGCGTCGCGGGGCCCGATCACGGAGGTGGACGGCTTGAGGAAGAGCAGCGGCTCCTTCGGTACCTCGCTGCCGTGCTCGGCGGCGTGCTCGGCGTAGTTGCGGCCGACGCAGACGACCTTGCTGGGCAGGATCGGCGAGAGCAGGCGGACGTCCGACAGCGCCCAACGGGCACCGCTGAAGGTGATCTGGCCGAACGGGTGGCCCTCGATCTCGGCGACGGTCAGGCCCTGCGGGCCCGCCTCCGGCTCGCCCTCGACGACCCCGAACGACATTCCCTTGGCATGAGCAAAACGAGCGATACGCACCAGGCCAATCTAGCCCCGGCCACCCGCGCCCCGGCCGAGGCGGGAAGGTGGCGCACCGGACGGCCGACGGCGCGCCCGGGAACCCGGGGAGGGCGCGCACCCTATGCCACCGGCCGTCCGCGGGGGCGGAGTTCGCGACTTCGTACCCGCCCGGCGTCGCCGCGCCCCTAGCGTCGGCTCCGGAGGTTCGTTCGTATGCCTGCATCGACACGACACCACAGGGCCCTCGCAGTGTTCGTACACTGCCTCGGCATTCTCGCCGCCGTGCCGGCACTGCCCACGGCGGCCCGACCCGCGGCGGCCGCGCCGCCACCACCGGTGCTCGCGCCGACCCCGCAGCCGGCGATGCCGTCGGCGCCGCCGGCGGTGCCCACCCCGACCCGGGCCGCCCCGCCGGTGGCGAAGCCGCCGGTCACGGTCGCGGTGGTGCCGGAGAGCACGCCGGCGCCGCGGTACCGGATCCAGGTCCGCAACACCGGCGGCACGCCGGTGGACACCACCGTCCGGCAGGAGCTGCCGCCCGGGGCCTCGGCGACCGCCATCACCGACGGGGGCCAGGCCACCCGGAGCGCCGGGCAGTCGGCCACCGAGGTGACCTGGCAGCTGAAACTGCCCGCCCGCAGCACCACCACCCTGGGCACGGCGCTCAGCACCGCCGCCCCGGCCCGGCCGCTGACCGCGCCGGCCTGCGCCTTCGCCCGCGACGGCAGCCGGCCGTACGACTGCGCGACCGCGACCTGGCACGCGGGCGCGCCGGCCGCCGCGCCCGGGCGGTCCGAGGCGCCGCCGTGGCGCCGGACGCCGGTGCTGTTGGCCGGGCTCGCCACGGTGGCGGTGCTCGCGGTGGGCGGGGCCTGGACCTGGCGCCGGCGCCGCCGGCCGGTCGCCGCGGCCCTCTCCGGCGAGGGGCCGGGGACGGTCTACCCGCGCCCGGCCGCGCCGCGCCCCGAACAGATCCGCCGCAAGCCGTCCGTCTGGTTGATCGTCCCGGTGGCCGCCGTCGTGCTCGCCGGCACGGTGGGCACCGCCGCCTGGACGGCCACCCGCCAGGTCGCCGCCGTCGACACCGACAGCCAGCCCACCGGCGGCGCATGGATCGGCCGGGGGGTCAACGGCGCCGTCGGCGAGCCGCTGCGCGAGTCGGCGTTCGAGTTCACCGTGTACCGCGTCGCGTGCGAGCCCGGCGCGGCGGCGCGGCAGTGCGAGGCCACGGTCGGGGTGCGCAACCTCACCCCGGAGCAGCAGAGCTGGCACGGCCGGCTGCAACGGGCGTACCTGCCCGACGGCAACTTCGTCAGCACCGACGAGCAGGCGACGCGGGCGGCCAACCAGGGCCGGGACGTCTTCGCCCAGCCGATGGCGGCCGGCAGCCGGGCGGTGCTACCGCTGGTCTTCACGGTCGACGGGCAGGCGCCGCCGGAGCAGTTGGAGCTGCGCAGCGGGGTGTTCTCCGCCGGGGTCCGGGTGGACGTGCCCTGACCGGGCGCCGGGCGGCGGTCGTACCCTGGGGTCCGTGACCGCTGCCCTCGCCCCGACCACCGTGCTCGACGCGGCGCGGTGGCAGGCGTGGCGCCGCGCGCACGAGGAGCGGGTCGACGCCTGGCTCACCCCGCACCTGGCGCGCCGCCGCCGGGGCGGGAAGCACCCGGTCGAGGACTTCCTCTTCACCTACTACTCGCACCGCCCGGCCCAGTTGCGCCGCTGGCACCCCGGCGCCGGGGTGGTGCTGCGCGACGCGGACCCGGCCGGGTTCGGCCGGGACTACCGCACCACCGCCGCCGGGCTCACCCTCGACACCGCGGCGGTACGCGCGCGGCGCGCCGAGTCGATCGGGTGGATCCGGGCGCTGCTCGCGGCGACGGCCGACCGGCCCGCGCACCTCGGCTGCTTCGGGATGCACGAGTGGGCCATGGTCTACCGGCAGACCCAGGAGGAGGTACGCCACAACGCCTGGCCGCTGCGGCTCAGCCCCGAGGCGACGGCGGCCGTGGTCGAGGAGCGCGGCGTGCGGTGCAGCCACTTCGACGCGTACCGGTTCTTCACCGCGCCGGCCCGGCCGTTGAACCTGCTCACCCCGACGCGCGAGACCCAGCACGCGCACGAGCAGCCGGGCTGCCTGCACGCCAACATGGATCTCTACAAGTGGGCGTACAAGCTCTCCCCACTGGTGCCGAGCGAGCTGGTCGCGGACGCGTTCGAGCTGGCCCGGGAGATCCGCACGCTGGACATGCGCGCCTCTCCGTACGACCTCACCGCCCTCGGTTACCCGCCCGTGCGGGTGGAGACCGTCGAGGGCCGGCACGAGTACGTGCGGGCGCAGCGGTCGTTCGCGGAGCGCGCCGCGCCCCTGCGGGCGCGCCTGGTCGCCGAGTGCGACCGCCTGCTGTCGACCGTGGACGGGTGAGCGGGCCAGCCCCGCGCCCCGGGCCGGGGCACCTGACCGCCGGCGGTGCCGGATCGCGGGCTACTCGCCGTCGACGCGGCGGTCGCGCTTGCGCTGTGACCGGCGCTTCTTCTCGGCCAGCCGGCGCTCCTTCGCGCCGCGCGAGGGGCGGGTGGCCCGGCGGGGCGGGGGCGGCGGGGCGGCGGCCTCGCGCAGCAGCGCGGCCAGCCGTTCCCGGGCAGCCTCCCGGTTGGCCAGCTGCGCCCGGTGCTCGCTGGCGGTGACGGTGAGCACGCCGTCGACCAGCCGGCCGGCGAGCCGCTCCAGCGCCCGCGCCCGCAGCGGCTCGGGCACGCCGGGCGAGGCGGCCAGGTCGTAGCTCAGCTCGACCCGCGAGTCGGTGGTGTTGACGCCCTGACCACCGGGCCCCGACGACCGGGAGAAGCGTTCCCGCAGCTCGGCGGCGGGCACGGTCCATCGGTCGGTCACCCGCAGTCCGTCGTCCACTCCCCGAGGCTAACGCCCCTGGCGGACGCTCGGGGTCGCGGACGGGCTCGGGGTCTGCCCGGGCGGGGCGGGGCTGTCGTCGGAGCCGGCGGCGGCGTACGCGACCGCCCCCACCAGCAGCAGGGCGATCACCCCGATCTTCGTGGTGGCCACCTTGATCAGCAGCCACGCGGCGCGCCTCGCGCCGGGCACGGTCTTCCTGACGGTCTGGTAGTCGGCCCACCCACGTCGCGCCCGGGCGTACGCCGACCCCACACCGGTACCGATCAACAGGCCCACCAGCAGGAGGACCACGAATTCAGGACGCTCCACCCACGCCAGTATCCATACTCAGCGTGATATTTCCATTGGCCGATCATTTCGCGCCGGGTATCCGACAGTTTTCACATTCCCGAGCGGTCCAACGGGACAAGATCGCAGCTCAGCCGCCCTTTCCGATGATCGTGTCGGCGGTCTGCTGCACCTGCTCGATGGGAATGGCGAAGCCGATGCCGATCGAGCCGTTGCCGTCGATGGTGGCGATGGCCGTGTTCACCCCGACCACCTCGCCGCGCGCGTTGACCAGCGGGCCGCCCGAGTTGCCCGGGTTGATCGAGGCGTCGGTCTGCACGGCGGTGTGCCGGTTGCCGCCGAGGCGCACCTGCCGGTCCAGGGCGCTGACGATGCCGGCGGTGACGGTGCCGGGCAGCCCCAGCGGCGAGCCGACCGCCAGCACCGGCTCGCCCACCCGGGTGGAGCCCGGCTTCGCCAGCGGCAGCGCCGCCAGGCCGGCCGACGGCGGCACCCGGAGCACGGCGAGGTCGCTGCGCGGCTCCCGCCCGACCACCTCGGCGGCGAACCGCCGCCCGTCGGGCAGTTCCACCGTCACCGAACTGCCGCGCCCCTTGGCCAGGATGTGGTCGTTGGTGATGATGTGCTGCTGGTCGTCGACGGCGAAGCCGGAGCCGGTGGCCGAGGCGCCGCCGGCCCCGCCCACGAGCACCGAGACGACCCCCGGCACGGTCTTCCCGGCGGCGGTCACCAGCTCCGCCGGGACCGGGGCCGCCGAGGCCGCCGCCGGGCCCGGAGGGTCGTCGCGGCCGGCCACGAGGCCGCCGGCCACCGCGCCGGAGGCGGTCGACAGGGCCACCACCGCCAGCGCCGCCAGCACCCGCCCGCGCGGGCCCCGTCGGTTCGGACCACCGTCCGGTCCGGGCCCGTCCCACCGGGCCCGCCCGTCCGGATCCAGCTCCGGGGAGATGAACCAGGGGCCGCGCGGTTCGCCCAGCCCGGTCTGCACTGCCATGCGTACGCTCCTCACGTGTCCTTCTCGACGGTGGCCGTACGGGTTCAGGGCAGCCGGGAGAACCAGCGCATCGAGCCGGCCGCGGCGCCCATGGCGAACACCAGCCCGAGACCGATGAACCGGGCCGAGACGTCCTGCCGTTCGGTGCGGTAGCCGACCGAGGTGCCGATGTCCTCGTAGACGGCGCGCAGCTCGTCGCTGGTGCTGGCCTCGTGGAACCCGCCCCCGGTCTCCTCGGCGACCGCGCGCAGGGTCTGCCCGTCGACGGGCACCTGGATCGGCCGGCCGCCCCGGTCCACCGTGCCTCCCGGGGTGCCGAACGAGATGGCGTGCACCGGCACCTTCATGTCGACCGCCTCGGACGCGGCCTCCATCGGGTCCATGCCGGAGGTGTTCGCCCCGTCGGAGAGCAGGATGATCCGGGCCGGCGGCGGGTCCTTCACCGCCTGGCTGTCGAAGCCCTTGACCGCGCCGAGCGAGGTGCTGATGGCCTCGCCGATGGCGGTGCCCTGCACCCCGGTGGCCCCCTCGACCAGCCGCTCGATGCCCTCGTGCAGGGCCTCCCGGTCGGTGCTCGGCGGCACCAGCACCGCCGCGCTGCCGGCGAACGCGACCAGCCCGACGTTGAACTCGTCCGGCAGGCCGTCGACGAAGCGCCGGGCGGACTCCTTGGCGGCGCTGAGCCGGTCCGGTTCCACGTCGCCGGCGAGCATCGAGGTGGAGACGTCGACGGCGACCATCACCGTGGCCCGCTCGCGGGGCACCCGGACCTCCGCCGTGGGCCGGGCGAAGCCGACCACCAGCAGGGCCAGCATGGCCAGGAAGAGCCCGGCCGGCAGGTGCCGCCGCCAGGTCGGGCGGTGCGGCGCGACCCGGTCGAGCAGCCGCAGGTTGGTGAAGCGGACGGCGTACCGGCTGCGGCGGCGCTGCATCAGCAGGTAGCCGGCGGCCAGGGCGAGCACCCCGAGCAGGAGCCAGAGCCGGACGGGCGACTGCCAGATCACGCCGCACCTCCCCGGGCCATGCGGGCCGGGGCGGCCGCGAGCCGCCGCTGGGCGTGCACGTGCCGCACGATGTCGGCGCTCCAGTCCCGGTCGGTGCGCAGCGGCAGGTGGGTGGCCCCGCTGCGGCGCAGCGCCTGGCGTACCTGGTCGCGCTGGGCGGTCGCGGCGGCGGCGTAGCGCTCGCGCAGCGCCCGGTCGCCGGTCCACACCTCGCGCCGCCGCCCGGTCTCCGGGTCGACCAGGGTGACCAGGCCGACGTCCGGCAGCTCCAGCTCCCGGGGGTCGGTGACCTCCACGGCGAGCACCTGGTGCCGCACGGCGAGGCGGCGCAGGGGCGCCTCCCAGGACGGTGCCTGCCGGGGGTCGTCGGGCAGTCCGTCGAGGAGGTCCGACACCACCACGACGAGGCCGCGGCGCAGCGCCACCCGGTGCACGGCGGCCAGCCCGTCGGCCAGGTCGGGGCCCGCCGGCACCGGCCCGTCCCCGTCGTGCCCCCCGACGCGGGGTGCGGTCAGCAGGGCCCGGAGCAGCCCGAGCAGGTGGGTACGCCCGCTGCGGGGCGGGAACCGGCGCAGCCCGTCCGGGCCGAGCACCTGTGCGCCGAGGCGGTTGCCCACGCCGCCGGTGAGGAAGCCGACCGCCGCGACGGCCGCCACGGCCAGCTCCCGCTTGTCCAGCTCGGCGGTGCCGTACTCCATGCTGGGGCTCGCGTCGACCAGCAGCCAGGTGGTCAGCTCCCGGTCGGCGTCGACCTCGCGCACGTGCGGGACCGTGGTGCGGGCGGTCACCGCCCAGTCCATCCGGCGCACCTCGTCCTCACCGGGCCGGTACTCCCGGCTGCCGGCGGTCTCGCTGCCCGGCCCGGGCAGCAGGCCGCGGTACCGGCCGTGCAGCAGCCCGTCGAGCCGGCGTGTGACGGTCAGCTCCAGCCGGCGCAGGCGCCGGTCACCGGTGAGGTCGGCCAGTCCCGGGTCGGCCGGCACGGGGCCCGGCGCGGTGGCCCCGCGCCACCTCATGCCGCCGCCAGATCGGCCGCGTGTTCCGGGTGGGCGGTGGCGACGCGGGGCGGCGGCACGGCCTCCACCAGCCGCCGGACCACCGCCTCGGCGGCCACCCCGTCGGCGACCGCGTCGAAGGAGAGCACCAGCCGGTGGGCGAGCACGTCGACGGCCAGTTCGCGGACGTCCTCGGGCAGCACGTACCCGCGCCCGCGCAGCAACGCCTGGGCCCGCGCGGCGCGGACCAGCCCGAGGGTGGCCCGGGGACTGGCCCCGTACGCGAGCAGCGGGGCGATCTCGGGCAGGCCGAACCGGCCGGGATCGCGGGTGGCGAAGATCAGCCGCACCACGTACTCGGCGATCGCGTGGTGCACGAAGACGTGGGCGGCGCGGGCCTGGAGGTCGCGCAGACGCTGCGGGTCGAGCACCCGCCGGGCGACGGGCCGGTCGGCGCTCATCCGGTAGAGGATGGCGAGTTCGTCGGCGTCGCTCGGGTAGTCGACGACGACCTTCATCATGAACCGGTCGCGCTGCGCCTCCGGCAGCTGGTAGACCCCCTCCGACTCGATCGGGTTCTGGGTGGCCAGCACCAGGAACGGCTCCGGCACCCGATGGCTGTGCCCGCCGATGGAGACCTGACGCTCGGCCATCGCCTCGAGCAGGGCGGACTGCACCTTGGCGGGGGCCCGGTTGATCTCGTCGGCGAGCACCAGGTTCGCCATGATCGGGCCCAGCTCGGTGTCGAAGTCCTCCCGCGACGCCCGGTAGATCCTGGTGCCGACGATGTCGGACGGGACCAGGTCCGGGGTGAACTGGATCCGGGAGAAGGTGCCGCCGACCACGGTGGCCAGGGTCTGCGCGGCGAGCGTCTTGGCCACCCCGGGCACGCCCTCCAGGAGGCAGTGCCCGTCCGCGATGAGGGCGGTGAGCAGGCGCTCGACGAGCCGATCCTGCCCGACGATCACGCGTTTGACCTCGAAGAGGGTCTGTTCCAGGTCGGCCGGGGTCGCATCGGGATCGGCCGGGCTGGGCACGCTGGCCAGGGTGTCCGAGATGTCCGTCACGGTGCTTGCTTCCCGTGCCGGCGGCCGGACAAACGTCGGATTATCGGCGCCGGGGCGGCCCTTAGGGGCCCGAACCGGGACGAGCCACCCGGCCCGGGAGGGACGGCGCGCCGGCGCCGGCGCCGGCGCCCACGGTGGGGCCGGCGCCGGCGTCGGGCCGACGTGGCGGGAAGGGCCCCTCCCACCGCCTGGGGCGCGGGGAGGGGCCCTTCGTCACATCCGTTGGTCAGTTGGCGATGACCAGGTGGAACGGCCGGTCGGCCACGTTCCCCGACGAGCTGCGGGTCTGGACGAAGACCGCGTTCGGCGTCTGGAGCCGCGGCGCGACGGAGATCTCGCCGCCCGGGGGCACGTTGTACGGGTCGGTGGTGCCGATGGTGGCCACGTACGTCTTCAGCGAGACGTTGTAGTTGAACACCACCTGGTACTCCCCGGGGCCGTACCGGGTGGCGGAGACCACCTCGGGCGAGCCGCGGAGCACGGTGCCGCCGTTGGTGACGACGGCGGAGGCGACGGTGCCCGGCGCGGTCGCCAGCGCGGACGGGCCCTGCGCCAGCGCGGCCTTGGCCTTGCGGGCCTCGGCGGGGGTCACGGCCGGCTGGCTGCCGGAGCCGGGCTGGCGGGCGGCCGGCTGGGCGACCTCGGCGGGTGCCTGCGCCGCCGGCTGGGCGACGGCGATCCCGCCCCCGGCCAGGGTGAGCGCCAGCGCGGTGAACGCCACCGCCACCGCCTTGCGTCGGAAGAGTGTGGTCATGACAGGGTCTCCCTTTTGTTGACCGTGCGGATTCGACCGGTCCCGTCGATCGCGGGACGGTTGATTTCCATTTCTTGGGCCGGGAAAAATGAGCGACAACCGCCTGGAAGCCCGCACCTCAGGCCGCACCCTAGATGTTGCCGCTGCAACGATTTTCACCGGCTCTGAGCTGGGACTACTACTCAGAGTTTCGACGTCTCAACCCACTGGAAGGTAGCACCGCAAAAAGCCGGGCGTCAATAGTCGATCACGGTTGGACAATCATTCCGAGCCGGGCCGACGAATTGTGAAAAGCGAGCGCTTCGCCATTCACGAATGCGCGGCACGCACGCTTTCGGGCCGCTGACCGCCGTGCGTGCCGGACCGCCGGGTGGGCGCGGAGGAGCTAGCCTCCCTCGGGTGATCATCGAGTCCGCACGGCCGGCGCCAGGCAACCGGGCGGCGCGGTTGCGCACCGCGCTCTGCTGGGCCGCCGTCGCGCCCGGGGTCGCCTGGGCGGCGGTACGACTGGGCGGCCTCGACCGGGGGCCGCTGGTGCAACTGCTCGCCTTCACCCCGTACGCCGCCGCCGGGAGCCTGCTGCCGCTGGTGCTCGCGCTCGCCCTGCGGCGCCGCTGGCCCGCGGTGGTCGCGGCGCTGGCCACGGCGACCCTGGTGGCCGCGGTGGCGCCCCGGGCCCTGCCCTCCGGCCAGCCCCCGGTCACGGGGCCGACGGTGCGGCTGCTGACCGCCAACCTGCTCGCCGGGGCCGGCGACGCGCGGGCGCTGGTCGACCTGGTCCGGCGGCACCGCGTCGACGTGCTCGCCGTGCAGGAGTTCACCCCGGACGCCGAGGCGGAGCTGGACCGGCTCGGCCTGCCCGGGCTGCTCCCCCACCGGCAGCTCGGCCCGCGGCCCGGCACCGTCGGCTCCGGCCTCTACGCGCGGTTCCCGATCGGCGAGGGCGGCGTCCGGCACAACCGCGGCGGCTGGGGCTTCGACCAGGCCTACGGCACGGTGGCGGTCCCCGGGGCGCCGGCGGTGCGGGTCGAGTCGGCGCACCCGTCGGCCCCGTACGCGGTGGACCAGGTCGGCCACTGGCGCACCGACCTGGCGGCGCAGCCGCCCGCCACCCCGGACGGGCCGCTGCGGATCCTGGCCGGCGACTTCAACGCCACCCTCGACCACGCCCCGCTGCGCGCCCTGCTGGACACCGGCTACGTCGACGCCGCCGACCAGGCCGGCGCGGGCCTGGTCGGCACCTGGGGCCCGTACGACGGGGACCCGATCCCGCCGGTGACCATCGACCACGTGCTGGTCGACCGGCGGATCGCCGTGCGGGCGGTCAGCGTGCACCGGGTGCCGGGCAGCGACCACCGCGCCGTCCTGGCCGAACTGCGCCTCCCGGCCGGGTGACGGCTCAGACCCGGGCGCGGTCCAGGCCGTAGGTGAGCGCGTCGACGAGGGCGTGCCAGGACGCCTCGACGACGTTGGGGTGCACGCCGACCGTGGTCCAGTCGCGGCCGACGCCGTCGACCGTCTCCAGCAGCACCCGGGTGACCGCGCCGGTGCCGTGGGTGCCCTCCAGGATCCGCACCTTGTAGTCGGCCAGCTCGAAGTCGCGCAGCTCCGGGTAGTGCCGGGCCAGCCCGACCCGCAGCGCCTCGTCCAGGGCGTTGACCGGACCGTTGCCCTCGGCGGTGGCGATCACCCGCTCCCCGCGTACGCGGATCTTGACGGTCGCCTCGGAGACCACCGCGCCGTCCTCCCGGTGCTCGACCAGCACCCGGTACGACTCCAGCGCGAACGGCCTGGCGGGGGCGGTGTCCAGCTCCGAGCGGACCAGCAGCTCGAACGACGCGTCGGCGGCCTCGAACGACCAGCCGCCGGCCTCCAGCTCCTTGACCCGCCGGGTGACCCGCGACAGCGCCTCCGGATGGCCGGCCAGGTCCAGGCCGAGCTCACGGCTCTTGAGCTCGACGCTGGCCCGGCCGGCCATCTCGGTGATGAGGATCCGCATGTCGTTGCCCACCACCTGTGGGTCCACGTGGTTGTAGAGCAGCGGATCCACCTTGATCGCGCTCGCGTGCAGCCCCGCCTTGTGGGCGAAGGCCGCGGCCCCGACGTACGCCTGGTGGGTGTCGGGGGCGATGTTGGCGATCTCGGCGATGGCGTGGGAGACCCGCACCATCTGCCCCAGGCAGCCCTCCGGTAGGACGGGCAGCCCGAGCTTGAGCTGGAGGTTGGCGACCACGGCGAAGATGTCCGCGTTGCCGGGGCGCTCGCCGTAGCCGTTGGCGGTGCCCTGGAAGTGGCGCACCCCGGCCTCGACGGCGGCGACGGTGTTGGCCACCGCGCAGGCCGTGTCGTTCTGGCAGTGGATGCCGAGCAGCTCCGGGCCGACGCCCAGCCGCGCGGTCAGGTCGGCGACGGCGGCGCTCACCTGGGAGGGCAGCATCCCGCCGTTGGTGTCGCAGAGCACGAACCGCTCGGTGCCGGCGGCGAGCGCGGTCTCCACCACGGCGGCGGTGTACGCCGGGTCGAACCGGTAGCCGTCGAAGAAGTGCTCCCCGTCGACGAAGACCCGGCGCCCCTCGGCCACCAGGTGCGCCACCGTGTCCCGGACCATCGCCAGGTTCTCGGCCGCGGTGGTGCGCAGCGCCCGCTCGACGTGCCGCAGGTCCGCCTTGGCGACCAGGGCGACCGCCGGCGTCTGCGCGTCGAGCAGGCCCCGGACCTGCGGGTCCTCGCCGACGGCCACCCCGGCCCGCCGGGTGGCCCCGAACGCGACCAGCAGCGCGTGCTTCAGGTCGAGCTCGGTGCGCGCCCGGCGGAAGAACTCGGTGTCCTTCGGCACGGCCCCGGGCCAGCCCCCCTCGATGAAGCCGACCCCGAACTCGTCGAGCAGCCGGGCCACCGCGAGCTTGTCGACCACCGAGTAGCTGAGCCCCTCGCGCTGGGCGCCGTCGCGCAGCGTGGTGTCGTACACCTGGAACGTCATCAGGGGAGTCCTTTCGGGAGCAACAAAAAGACCCCCCGCGGATGCGGGAGGTCTGCGCGCTCGGCGGAGGGGGAGGCCGGCGCGCTAGGTGCGAATAATCAGGTGGGTGCTGGTCACGACCGCCACTCTGCCACCCGGGCCCAGTTTTGGGAGGCAGAATCCACATGGCGGGACGGCCGCGGACGGTCCCGATACTCCATCGACGGTCGGCCCGCCGGCACGACCCGCCGCTCGTGATCGACTTCACAAGTCACCCGGCCGCCACCCGGCGGAAACGGGGCTGCGGAAGTATCTGGAACCGATCCAGTTACCGGCCTCGTGCCGCTGTCAAGGAGGACCTGTGCTCACTGTCGGTGACCGCTTCCCCGAGTACGAACTCACCGCCTGCGTGTCGCTGGACGCCGACAAGGCGTTCGAGTCGATCAACCACAAGTCCCACCAGGGGAAGTGGCGGGTCGTCTTCTTCTGGCCGAAGGACTTCACCTTCGTCTGCCCGACCGAGATCGCGGAGTTCGGCCGGCTGAACGAGGAGTTCGCCGACCGGGACGCCCAGGTGCTCGGCGTGTCGGTGGACAACGAGTTCGTCCACTACGCGTGGCGCAAGGACCACCCGGACCTGCGCGAGCTGCCGTTCCCAATGCTCAGCGACGTCAAGCGCGAGCTGACCGCCGCCTGCGGCGTGCTCGGCGAGGACGGCGTGGCCCAGCGGGCGACCTTCATCGTCGACCCGGACAACGAGATCCAGTTCGTCATGGTGACCGCCGGCTCGGTCGGCCGGAACGTCTCCGAGGTGCTGCGGGTGCTCGACGCCCTCCAGACCGACGAGCTCTGCCCGTGCAACTGGAACAAGGGCGGCGAGACCCTGGACGCCACCAAGCTCCTCGCCGGCGCCGGGGCCTGACCATGGGTCTGGACGCGGTCAAGGCGGCTCTGCCGGAGTACGCCAAGGACATCAAGCTCAACCTCGGCTCCACCATCGCCACCAGCACGCTGAAGCCGGAGCAGGCGTGGGGCACCGCCCTGGCCTGCGCCGTCGCGGCGCGCAACCCGGTGGTGCTGCGGGAGATCGCCGCCGAGGCGGCCACCCACCTCGGGCCGGAGGCCGTCGAGGCGGCCAAGGGCGCCGCCGCGATCATGGCGATGAACAACGTCTACTACCGGGCCAAGCACCTGATCGGCGACGAGCAGTACCAGTCGATCCCGGCCCGGCTGCGGATGCAGATCATCGCCAAGCCGGGCGTGGACAAGGCCGACTTCGAGCTCTGGTGCCTGGCGGTCTCGGCGATCACCGGCTGCGGGGTGTGCCTGGAGTCGCACGAGAAGACCCTGCGCAACGCGGGCTTCAGCCGCGAGCAGGTGCACGAGGGGCTGCGCATCGCCGCCGTCGTGCACGCCGCCGCGGTCACCCTGGACGCCCAGGCCGCGCTCGCCTGACGGGTACGACATGGGGGGCCGGTGCCGCGGTGCGGCACCGGCCTCCGTCGTCTCCGGCACCGGCCGCCGCCGTTTCCGGTGGCGACGGCCCGGGTAGCTCTCGGGAGGAGACGAGAGACACCCGGACCGGCGAGACGACTGGCGACAGTCGGGGCAGGAGTTGTCAGATGGACAGGCTCGACCCGCACAGCACCCACGGCAGCCCGGATCCGCTGCGCGGCGGCGGCCAGGGCGAGTTCGCCGGTGGCGCCCCGGCCGGCACGTTCGACCCGTGGCGTTACCGGGACACCGCGACCGTCGCCGACGCCGACCTGGTCGGCTACAAGGTCGAGGCCACCGACGGCGGCATCGGCAAGATCGACAGCGCCAGCCACGAGGTCAACGACAGCTACCTGGTGGTGGACACCGGCCCGTGGATCTTCGGCCGTAAGGTCATGATCCCGGCCGGCACCGTCAACCACGTCGACCACGACGAGCGCAAGGTGCACGTCGACCGGAGCAAGGACCAGATCAAGGCCGCCCCGGAGTACGACGAGACCGCCGACACCGACCCCACCTACCGGGACCGGCTCGGCGGCTACTACGGCGAGACGTACTCGGCCATCCCGCCCGGCACCGCCCGCTGACCGGCACGGCGCGCGACGGCCTCCCGCGAAACGTGGGAGGCCGTTACCGTGTCAGCGTGGACTCCATCGAGGTCGGTCGCCGGATCCCGTTCTCCGCGATGTTCAACTTCCGCGACGTGGGCGGCCATGCCGGCCACGACGGTCGCACGGTGCGTCCGGGGCGGCTCTACCGCTCCGACTCGCTGCACCGCATCGACGACACCGACCGGGCGGCGTTCGCCGCCCTCGGTGTCCGCACGGTCATCGACCTGCGCCGCCCGTACGAGGTGGAGCGCGACGGGCGCGTCCCCCACTTCGACGGCCTGACCTGGCGCAACATCCACCCGGAGCACGCGGAGTGGGGCGAGCGGCCCTACCGGCCCGGCACCGACCTGGCCCGCTACCTGGCCGACCGCTACGCCGACCTCGCCGGGACCGGCAGCGCCGGGCTCGCCGAGGCGATCGGGCTGATCGCCGACTCCGCCAACGCCCCCGTCGTCGTGCACTGCGTCGCCGGCAAGGACCGCACGGGCATCGTCTGCGGGCTCACCCTCGCGGTGCTCGGGGTCGCCGACGACGCCATCGCCGCCGACTACGCCCTGAGCACCGAGGCCGGCGAGCGCTACCGCGCCTGGTTCGAGTCGACCGGCCGGCGGACCGGGCAGACCCTGCCGGTGCTGACCTGCCCCGCCGATGCCATGACGCTCTTCCTCGCCGAACTGCGGCAGGCCCACGGCTCGATCGAGGGCTACCTGCGCCAGGCCGGCGTCACCGACGACCAGCTCGCCGCGCTGCGCGACCACCTGCTCGACTGACGGCGGTGTGACGACGCCGCCCCCGCGCCGGGCGGCGCGGGGGCGGCGGTGGTGTCGCGGGCGGGTCAGAGGATGCGGCGGACCCAGCCGTGCGGGTCGTCGACCTTGCCGCGCTGGAGGTCGACGAGCTGCTGGCGCAGGGCCATCGTGACGCGGCCGGGCTCGCCGCCGCCGACCAGGAACTCGCCGTCGGGGAAGCGCACCTGCCCGATCGGGGTGACGACCGCGGCGGTGCCGCAGGCGAACACCTCGCGGAGCCGGCCGCTCGCGGCGTCCGCCTGCCAGTCGGCGAAGCTCACCGGCCGCTCCTCGATCCGGTGCCCGGCGTCGGCGGCCAGGGTGAACACCGACTCCCGGGTGATGCCGGGCAGGATGGTGCCGGTCAGCGGCGGGGTGACCACCGTGTCGTCGTCGTAGACGAAGAACACGTTCATGCCGCCCAGCTCGTCGACGAAGCGCCGCTCCACCGCGTCCAGGAAGACCACCTGGTCGCAGCCGTGCTCGATCGCCTCGGCCTGCGCCACCAGCGAGGCGGCGTAGTTGCCGCCGCACTTCGCCGCGCCGGTGCCACCCGGAGCGGCCCGGGTGTAGTCCGGCGAGACCCAGACCGTCACCGGCTTCACCCCGCCGGAGAAGTACGCGCCGACCGGCGAGGCGATCACCACGTAGAGGTACTCGTTGGCGGGCCGGACACCGAGGAACACCTCGCTGGCGAACATGAACGGCCGCAGGTAGAGGCTGCTGTCCTCGATCTCCGGGATCCAGCCCTGGTCGACCTCGACGAGCTTGTGCAGCGACTCGACGAACGCCTCCTCGGGCAGCGGCGGCATCGCCATGCGCCGGGCGGAGGTGGCGAACCGGGCGGCGTTGGCCTCCGGGCGGAACATGGTGACGCCGCCGTCGGCCGTCCGGTAGGCCTTCAGCCCTTCGAAGATCTCCTGCGCGTAGTGCAGCACCGCGGCGGCCGGGTCCATCGGGATCGGCGCCCGCGCCTCGACCCGGGCGTCGTACCAGCCCTTGCCGTCGGCGTAGCGGATGGTGACCATGTGGTCGGTGAAGACCCGGCCGAAACCCGGGTTGGCCAGCAGGGCGGCCCGGTCGGCGACGGATACCGGCGCGGGATTCGGACGGATCTCGAAGTCGAGCTTGTCACCACCGCTCATCGCGCTGACCTCCCTGCGGGACTACGGCACACGGGTCCGCATGCCGAGAAATATGGTGCGAGAAACTTACCCCGAACGGTCGTTCAGCGGGTAGCGCCGCCCGGGCGTACCGGCAGCACCGGACGGGTGGACGCCGCCGGGCCGGGGTGCGGCCGGGCGGCGTCGTCGGGCCTCCGGGGTGCGGTGGCGGGCGGCCTCAGGCGGTGGCGTACCCGGCCAGCCGGTCGCCGACCTCCTCGGTGCGCAGTGCCGCGCCCGGGGCCCGGCCGGCCAGCTCGGCGGCCACCGCGGCGGTGACCCGGGCGGCGGCGTCGGCGTGCCCGAGCTGGTCGAGCAGCAGGGCCGCCGAGAGTACGGCCGCCACCGGGTCGGCCACGCCGCGCCCGGCGATGTCCGGCGCCGAGCCGTGTACCGGCTCGAACATCGAGGGGTACGCCCCCTCGGGGTTGATGCTGCCGCTGGCGGCCAGCCCGATCCCGCCGGTGACGGCGGCGGCGATGTCGGTGAGGATGTCGCCGAACAGGTTGTCGGTGACCACCACGTCGTAGCGCTGGGGCTGGGTGACCAGGAACATCGCGGCGGCGTCGACGTGCTGGTACTCCGTGGCCACGTCGGGGTGCTCGGCGGCCACGGCCTCGAACGCGCGCGCCCACAGCGAACCCGCGTGGGTGAGGACGTTGGTCTTGTGCACGAGGGTGACCTTGCGCCGCTCCCGGCGCGCGGCGCGGGCGAAGGCGTCGCGGATCACCCGCTCCACGCCGTGCCGCGTGTTCAGGCTCTCCTCGGTGGCGACCTCCGCCGGGGTGCCCCGGTGCAGCGCGCCGCCGGCGCCGGCGTAGAGCCCCTCGGTGCCCTCGCGGACCACCACCAGGTCGACCTCGCCGGGCTTGACGCTCGCCAGCGGCCCGGCCACGCCGGGCCAGAGGCGCGACGGGCGCAGGTTGACGTACTGGTCGAAGGCGAAGCGCAGCTTGAGCAGCAGGCCCCGCTCCAGCACGCCCGGCGGGACGGTCGGGTCGCCGACTGCGCCGAGCAGGATCGCGTCGTGCCCGGCCAGCTCGGTGAGCACCGAGTCGGGCAGCACCTCGCCGGTGCGGTGCCAGCGGGCGGCGCCGAGGTCGTACTCGGTGGCGTCCGCCCCTGGCAGCACGGCGTCGATGACCTTGCGGGCCTGCGCGACCACCTCGGGTCCGATCCCGTCCCCGGCCACCACCGCGATCCGTGCCACGTCCCTGTGCTCCCTCGCCTCGCCGTTTCGTCCGACCGTACGCCGCCGTCCCGCCTCCCGGTACGAACCTTCCAGCATGCGGGAAAGGGAGATGCACAGGATCCTCCCAGGTGGCATTCATGGGGGGGTCATCTCCGCTGCCTAGCGTGGTGACGAGCGGGTCAACGGGGGCCCGTGACGGAGGCCGCGAGGACGCGGCCGGCGTCAGCGAGGGAGCAGCGTCATGCGGATCGACCAGCAGCCACGGACCCGATGGGTGGACCAGTCGGCCTTCGAGCCGCGCCGGCCGGACCTGCGGCTCGGGGCCCGCAGTCACCGCGTGGACCGGTCCGGCGCCGTCAGCGGGGACCGGATCGCCGTCCAGCACAGCGTGCGGACCTCGACGGCGGAATACTCGCTGCTGCTCAACGCCCCCGAGTGGCTGGGCCGTCGCGGCGTCGGGGAGGCGCTGCGGGACGCGGTGGCGGAGCTGCGCGCCGTCGACCTCACCTACGGCCCGACCCGGCCGGAGAGCCTGGTCTCCCGGCTGCGCCGCGGCGAGATCAGCCCCGACTCGTACGCGCCGCTGGCCGACCTGGTGGACCGCTGCGCGGCGATGCGGGCGGCCACCGACGGCTGGTTCGACGCCTGGGCGGTGCCCGGCGGCTTCGACCCGGGCGGCCTGCTCGGCGGGTGGGCGGTGGAGCGGGCCGCCGCCCGGCTGCGCGCCGCCGGCATCCACGACTACGCCGTGCTCAGTGGCGCCGACCTCGTCGTACGCGGGCACGCCGCGCACGGCGGCCCGTGGCGGGTGGCGGTGCACCACCCGACGGACCGGCACCGGGCGCCGCTCGTGCTGGAGATGACGGCGGGCGCGGTCGGCACCTCGGGGGTGAGCGGCCGGCGGGGGCACGTGGTGGACCCGCACACCGGGGAGCCCGCCGACCAGCTGGTCGCCGCGACGGTCGTCGGGCCGGACCTGGCCGTCGCCGACGCCTACGCCACCGCGCTCTACGCCGCCGGGCCGGCGGGGCTGGTCTGGTTCCGCAACGGGTCGGACTACCGCGCGCTCTTCGCCCACCGCCGCTGAGCCCCACCGCGCGTCGCCCGGGGGCGGGCCGGACCCGCGATCGGCCCCCACGGTCTCGGCAACGACCGTGAGGGCCGGTCAGCGACGAGTGCGCGTGGCTCGCGCAATCGAGGGGTGCGGGCCGGTCGGCCGGACGTCGACCTCGCCACCCGAAGACGGGCCTACGCCGCGAGCTCGGCCAGTGACCGCACCGGTACGCTAGCGAATCGACGCAACTCATCGCAAGGGTCTCCACTGCGGACCGTCGCGACAGGAGCGTGGCGATCCGGCGGCGGGGCGATTTCGACGCGGTGAACGGCGAATGGCACGCTGTCCGCCGTGAGTTTCGATCTGAGCGTGTGGGCCCTGCCGGACGGGGCGACACCCGAGGACGTGCGGGCGGCGGTGCTGCGGTGCCGGCAGGGGCAGCACGTCGACCGGCACCCGGACCCGCGGGTGGTGGGCTTCTACCGGGCCATCACCGGCAGCTACCCGGACCGGCCGGCCGGCCCAGGCACCCCGTGGGCGGTGGCCCCGCTGCACGCGGCCAACGACCACGTCGAGCTGAACCTGCACCCGACCTGCGAGGACCAGGTGCTGCTCGACATCGAGCGACTGGCCGGCGCGTACGACCTGATGCTCTTCGACGCGCAGGACGGCTCGGTCTACCCGCCGCCGGCCCGGCTGCCCGGCTGACCACGTCCCCGGTACGCCGAGGGGCCCGGCGGATCCGCCGGGCCCCCGCTGTCGCGCGCTCGGGTCACTCGTCGCGCAGGTCCGCCGCACTGGCCGCGACCGCGCCGATCGAGTCCGCCGCCGAGGTGAGCAGGTCGGCGCCGAGCGCCTGGTCGACCGTGAGGGTCATCAGGGTCTCGCCGCCGGCCTCGCGGCGGGCCACCTGCATCGCCGCGATGTTGACGCCGGCCTCGCCGAGCAGCGTGCCGACCGTGCCGACCACGCCCGGGCGGTCGGCGTAGCGCAGGAAGACCAGGATGCCCTCCGCGCCGATCTCCACGTCGAAGCCGTCGACCTCGGTCAGCTTGATGACGTCGCGACCGCCGGCGGTGGTCACCGTGCCGGAGACGCTGACCGTACGGCCGTCGGGCAGCGCGCCGCGGACGGTGACCAGGTTGGGGTGGTCGACCGAGTCGGCCTGGGCGACCAGCGTGACCTCGACGCCGCGCTCGGCGGCCAGGTGCGGGGCGTTGACGTAGGTGACCTGCTCCTCGACCACCGAGCTGAACAGCCCCTTGGTGGCGGCGAGCTTCAGCACCGACACGTCGTGGTTGACGATCTCGCCGCGCACCTCGACGGTGACGCTGGCGGCGACGCCGCCCGCGACGGCGGTGAAGGCCCGGCCGAGCTTCTCGGCCAGCGGCAGCAGCGGCCGCACGTCCTCGGCGACCACGCCGCCGGCCTGCACGTTCACGGCGTCCGGCACGAACTCGCCCTGCAACGCCAGCTTCACGCTCTTGGCCACGGCCAGGCCGGCCTTGTCCTGCGCCTCGCCGGTGGAGGCGCCCAGGTGCGGGGTGGCGACCACGTTGTCGAAGGCGAACAGCGGCGAGGAGGTGCAGGGCTCCTTGGCGTAGACGTCCACGCCCGCGCCGGCGACCCGGCCCTCGGCGATCGCGTCGGCGAGGGCCTGCTCGTCGACCAGCCCGCCCCGGGCGGCGTTGACGATCCGGACGCCCGGCTTGACGACGGCCAGCTCCTTCTCACCGATCAGGCCGACGGTCTCCGGGGTCTTCGGCAGGTGGATCGAGATGAAGTCGCTCTCCCGCAGCAGCTCCTCCAGGCCCACCAGGCGGACGCCGAGCTGGGCGGCGCGGGCCGGCTGGATGTAGGGGTCGTACGCGATCAGCCGGGTGCCGAAGGCGGCGATCCGCTGGGCGAAGAGCACGCCGATGCGGCCGAGGCCGACCACGCCGACGGTCTTGCCCTGGATCTCGACGCCGGTGTACTTCGACCGCTTCCACTCCCCCGCCTTCAGCGCGGCGCTGGCGCTGGCGGTGTTGCGGGCCACGGCGAGCAGCAGGGCGAGGGCCTGCTCGGCGGCGGAGACGATGTTCGAGGTGGGGGCGTTGACGACCATGACGCCCCGCGCGGTGGCGGCCGGCACCTCGACGTTGTCCAGACCCACGCCCGCCCGGGCGACGACCTTCAGCCGGGGCGCGGCGGCGATCGCCTCGGCGTCGATCTGGGTGGCGCTGCGCACGATGACGGCGTCGGCCTCGGAGAGCGCCGAGAGCAGGGCCGGACGGTCGGTGCCGTCGACGTGACGGACGTCGAAGTCGTGGGCGAGCACCTCGATGGCGGCGGGTGCGAGTTCTTCGGCGATCAGTACGACAGGAGTCATTGGTCCTCGTAGTTGTCGTCAGAGCGGTGGGCCGGGCTGCGGGACGCCGCGCTGCGCCCTGCGCTGATCCGGGCCATGGCCGTCAGGTGCCGGCTACGCACCTACCCCGCGATCGTAGGGGCCCGGCCGGCCGGCATGTCCCAGACCGTGGGGTGAGTGCCCTCACAACGGGTGACGACCCGCCGGTGAACGGCGCACGACGAGGCGCCCGCGCCGGCGGGGCGACGCGGGACGGTTCGGCTCCGGGCTGCCGGCTCCGGCGCGGCGCGGGGCGGCTCCCGGCTGGCGCGGCCGGCTGCTGCTCGGGGCAGCCGGGCCGCGCACCGGCGCGGCGGGTGGCGTCGGTGGCGGTGGGGGCCGTCGGTGGTGGTGCGCAGAGGAGGCGGCCCGGTCCGGGCGCCGGGGAGAGCGCCCGGGCCGGGCCGCCGGGGGTGTGTCTCAGGCGGTCTCGGTGATCGGGCGGTCGACCCAGCTCATCATGCCGCGCAGCTTGCGGCCGGTCTCCTCGATCGGGTGCGCCGCGCCCTCGGCCTGCCACTTGCTGAAGTTGGGCCGGCCGGCCTCGTCCTCGGCCACCCACTCGCGGGCGAACTCGCCGGACTGGACCTCGCTGAGGATCTTGCGCATCTCCTCCTTGACCCGGGCGTCGATGACGCGCGGGCCACGGGAGAGGTCGCCGTACTCGGCCGTGTCGGAGATGCTGTAGCGCATCTTCGCGATGCCGCCCTCGTACATGAGGTCGACGATCAGCTTCAGCTCGTGCAGGCACTCGAAGTAGGCCACCTCGGGGGCGTAGCCCGCCTCGGTGAGCACCTCGAAGCCGGTCTGCACGAGCGCCGCCGCGCCGCCGCAGAGCACCGCCTGCTCGCCGAAGAGGTCGGTCTCGGTCTCCTCGGTGAAGGTGGTCCGGATGACGCCGGCCCGGGTGCCGCCGATGCCCTTGGCGTACGACAGGGCCAGCGCGAGGGCGCTGCCGCTGGCGTCCTGCTCGACGGCGACCAGGCAGGGCACGCCCTTGCCGTCGGCGTACTGGCGGCGGACCAGGTGACCCGGCCCCTTCGGCGCGACCATCGCCACGTCGACGTCGGCCGGGGGCTTGATCAGGCCGTAGCGGATGTTGAAGCCGTGGCCGAAGAAGAGCGCCTTGCCCGGGGCCAGGTTCGGCGCGATCGACTCGGCGTAGATGGTGCGCTGGGCGGTGTCCGGCGCGAGGATCATGATGACGTCGGCCTCGGCCGCCGCCTCGGCCGACGTGCGCACGCGCAGGCCCTGCTCCTCGGCCTTGGCCCGGCTCTTGGAGCCCTCCGGCAGGCCGATCACCACGTCGACCCCGGAGTCGCGCAGCGACAGCGCGTGGGCGTGGCCCTGGCTGCCGTAGCCGATCACCGCGACCTTGCGGCCCTGGATCAGGCCCAGATCGGCATCGTCGTCGTAGTACACCTCAACGCTCATGGTTTCCCTTTCGTACGGCGGCCCGGGCGGCCCGTCGTGGATCTGTGCGGTGTCGGTCCCAGGCGGCGCGACGGCCGGCCTGGTCGGGCGGTCCCGGCCGGCGCGTGGGGGCGCCGGCCGGGTCGGGGTCAGGCGGCCCGGAGCGAGGGCCCGGCGGTGATGGAGCGCGAGCCGCGCCCGATCGCCACCAGCCCGGACTGGACCATCTCCTTGATCCCGAAGGGTTCGAGGTCGCGCAGCAGCGCGTCGAGCTTGTCCGGGGTGCCGGTGGCCTCGACGGTCAGCGTGTCCGGAGCCACGTCGACCACCCGGGCCCGGAACAGGCCGACCGTCTCCAGCACCTGGGCCCGCGCCGCGCGGTCGGCGCGCACCTTGACCAGGAGCAGTTCCCGGGCGACCGAGACCTGCGGATCCAGCTCGACGATCTTGAGCACGTTGACCAGCTTGTTGAGCTGCTTGGTGACCTGCTCCAGCGGGGACGACTCGGCGTTGACCACGATGGTGATCCGCGAGACGTCCGGGTTCTCCGTCTCCCCGACGGCGAGGCTGTCGATGTTGAAGCCGCGCCGGGAGAACAGCCCGGAGACCCGGGCCAGGACGCCCGGCTTGTTCTCCACCAGGACGCTCAGGGTGTGCATGGTCATGCCACGACCCCGCTCCGCTCGGTCGTGCCCTGACGCGGCACGGGACTGAGCCTGATGATTCGTTCGCGTTGCTCGCTCATGTCAGATGTCATCCTCGTCGAAGGCCGGGCGGACGCCCCGGGCGAACATGATCTCGTCGTTGCTGGTGCCGGCGGCGACCATCGGCCACACCATGGCGTCCTTGCCGACGACGAAGTCGATGACCACCGGGACGTCCTCGATCGCCATCGCGGCGGCGATGGTCCGGTCGACGTCCTCGGCGTTCTCGCAGCGCAGCCCCACGCAGCCGAGCGCCTCGGCGAGCTTCACGAAGTCGGGGATGCGGTGCTTGTGGGTGCCGAGGTCGGTGTTGGAGTAGCGCTCCCCGTAGAACAGGGTCTGCCACTGCCGCACCATGCCGAGGTTGCCGTTGTTGATCACGGCGATCTTGACCGGAATGCCCTCCAGCGCGCAGGTGGCCAGCTCCTGGTTGGTCATCTGGAAGCAGCCGTCGCCGTCGACCGCCCACACCACCGTGTCCGGCTTGCCCACCTTGGCGCCCATCGCCGCCGGCACCGCGTAGCCCATGGTGCCGAGGCCGCCGGAGTTCAACCAGGTGTACGGCTTCTCGTAGGAGATGAACTGCGAGGCCCACATCTGGTGCTGGCCGACCCCCGCCACGTAGATCGCGTCCGGGCCGACGAGCTCACCGAGCCGCTTGATCACGTACTGCGGGGAGAGGGTGCCGTCGGCCGGCTCCTCGTAGCCCAGCGGGTACCGCTTGCGCAGGTCGTCGAGCTGGGTCCACCAGTCGGCGAGGTCGGCGCGCCGGCCGGCCGCCTGCTCGGTGGTCACCGCCGCGATCAACTCGTCGATGACGTGCCGGGCGTCGCCGACGATCGGCACGTCCGCGTGCCGGTTCTTGCCGATCTCGGCCGGGTCGATGTCGGCGTGCACCACCGCCGCGTCCGGGGCGAACGAGTCCAGCTTGCCGGTGACCCGGTCGTCGAAGCGGGCGCCCAGGGCCACGATCAGGTCGGCCTTCTGCAGGCCGTAGACCGCGGAGACCGTGCCGTGCATGCCCGGCATGCCGAGGTGCTGCGGGTGCGAGTCGGGGAACGCGCCGAGCGCCATCAGCGTGGTGACCACCGGGATCCCGGTCAGCTCGGCCAGCTTGCGCAGCCCCTCCGTGGCGCCGGCCTTCAGCACGCCACCGCCGACGTAGAGCACCGGGCGGCGGGCGGTCGACATCAGCCGGGCCGCCTCACGGATCTGCTTGCCGTGCGGGTGCAGGGTCGGCCGGTAGCCGGGCAGGTCGAGCGTCGGCGGCCAGGTGAAGGTGGTGGGCGCCTGGAGGACGTCCTTGGGGATGTCGACCAGGACCGGCCCGGGCCGGCCCGTGGCGGCCAGGTGGAACGCCTCGGCCAGCACCCGGGGAATCTCCTCGGCCTCCTGCACCAGGAAGTTGTGCTTGGTGATCGGCAGGGTGATGCCCTGGATGTCCGCCTCCTGGAAGGCGTCCGTGCCGATCGAGGGCCGCGCGACCTGACCGGTGATGGCCACGATCGGCACCGAGTCCATGTACGCGTCGGCGATCGGGGTGACCAGGTTCGTCGCGCCGGGGCCGGAGGTGGCCATGCAGACCCCCACCCGGCCGGTCGCCTGGGCGTAGCCCGTCGCCGCGTGCCCGGCGCCCTGCTCGTGGCGGACCAGGATGTGCCGGACCGTGGAGTCGTAGAGCGGGTCGTACGCGGGCAGGATGGCACCCCCCGGGATGCCGAAGACGACGTCGACCCCGAGCGCCTCGAGGGACCGCACGAGCGAGCCGGCACCGCTGACCTGGGCCGGGGCGGGTGCGCGTACCCCCGGGACGGCCGGGTTGACCGCGGCGCGGGCGGCGCCGGCGTGCTCGGTGTCGCTCGCGGGCTCGGCGACCGTGCGGGCCCGCCGGGCGGAGTGGGCGAGTGTCTCTGGCGTGGGTCTCGTCATGGCGGTTCAGGCCTTCGGCTGGAGTGGGTGCGGCTGTTCGAGCGGGTGACGCGGGCGACGCCCGGCGTCGATGGGTCCGACGGCAACAAAAAAGCCCTCGTGCAGGATGCACGGGGCCAGCGCACTCTCGAGAGGGAGAGTGCGCTCAGGTAAGTACTCGCAGCGACCGGTACGACGACATGCGGCAAGCCTGACGCATCTCACGCGATGAGTCAACTGATCCCACATGTTGGTTCACGGACAGTCGGATTTCACCCGTCCGGGGCGCCTAGGAACCCCGCTCCACCTGCGCGGACCCCTGCTCGGAGGGGCGCGGGGCGGGCACCGTCGGCAGCCGGCGGGGCGGCGGCGACGCGGGCGGGCCGGCCGGGGCCGGCGCCGGGGCGGGTCGGGCCCCCGGAGACGTGGCGGCCTCCAGCATCGCCTCCAGGTGCTCGGCCGGCACGCCCCAGCCGAAGAGCGCCCCCTGGCCGAACCGGCAGCCGGCGGCGACCACGGCGGCCAGCTCGGTCGGCGTGGTCACCCCCTCGGCGATGACCTCCAGGCCGAGCTGGTGGCCGAGCCGCATGACGATGTCGACCATCGGCGCGAACGCCGGGCCGTCGGCCGGCCGCACCGGCTCGTGCTCCGCGACGAGCCCGTGGTCGATCTTCAGGATGTCGATCGGCAGGCGGCGCAGCTGGCCGAGCGAGGAGTAGCCGGCGCCGAAGTCGTCCAACGCGATCCGGACGCCGGTGGCCCGCAGCGCCGTCAGCCGACGGATCAGCTCGTCCAGGTCCGTCGCCACGGCGTGCTCGGTGACCTCCAGCACCAGCCGCTGCGGCGGCACGCGGTGGGCGCGCAGCGCCTCGGCGACCTGCACCACGTACTCCGGGGCGTGCAGCTCGCGGGGGGACACGTTGACCGAGACCCAGACGTCGTGGCCGTCGGCCAGCCAGCGGGAGAGCTGGTGGCACGCCTGGTGCAGCACCCAGGCGCCCAGCTTGGCGATCATCCCGCACTCCTCGGCCAGCGGGATGAACTCGTCCGGGCCGACGTTGCCCAGCACCGGGTGGCGCCAGCGCAGCAGCGCCTCCGCGCCGACCGGGCGCACCGAGGGCAGCGAGGCCACCGGCTGGAACGCCAGGCGCAGCTCGTCGCGCTCGATCGCGCCGCGCAGCTCGTGTTCCAGCGTGGTACGCCGGCGCAGCAGCTGGTCGTACGTGGCGTCGTAGCGCTCGATCCGGTTCTTGCCGCGCTGCTTGGCGTAGCGCAGCGCCAGGTCGGCGTGGCGCAGCAGCAGCTCCACGTCGGGCTCGCCGGCCCAGCCGGCCACCCCGATGCTCACCGACAGGAAGATCGGCCCCGCCGGCTGGTCGTAGGCGCGCCCGAGCACGCCGAGCAGGCGCTCGGCCACCCGGTCCGCGTCGGCCGGGTGGCCGTGCATCAGCACCGCGAACTCGTCGCCGCCGAGCCGGGCCGCCACGTCACCGGGGCGCAGGTTGGCGCGCAGCCGCTCGCCCACCTCGGCCAGCACCGCGTCACCCACGTCGTGGCCGCGCATGTCGTTGACGTGCTTGAACCCGTCGAGGTCGAGCCCGAGCAGCACGCAGGGGGCGCCGGCCTCGGCGCACCGGTGCAGCGCCTGCAACAGCCCCCGCCGGTTGGCCAGCGCGGTCAGCTGGTCGGTGTGCGCCAGCTCGCGGAAGTGCGCCTCACGCTCGGCGAGCCGCCGGGCGTAGCCGCGTACGTCGTGCAGCGTCAGGTACTGCCGGGCCACCAGGGTGAAGCCCTCCACGCTGCCGGCGACGATGCCGAGCGCGTCGAACCGGCCGTCCTGGAGCAGGTGGTACATCGCCGAGGCCGCCATGGCGAACATCGGGACGAACGCGTAGGCGCCGTCGCGGCGGATCAGGTCGAGGGCCGGCTGGGCCGTCGCGTCCAGCCGGCGGGCGGCCGACGCGGCGGCGACCAGGCCGGCGGCGAGCACCCCCGCCCCGATCAGCGCCACGCCCGGCCCGGCCTGGCAGAGCCCGGTGGCGATGCCGAGCCCGCCGCAGGTCACGGCCGTGGCCCCGGCGCCGAGCCAGGCGGCGCGACCGCGTGGCGACGGGGCACGGAAGGCCACGATCAGGGCGAGCCCGGCGGTCAGGGCCGCGCTGACCGTGGCGAGCAGGATCGGCACGCAGGCCGCCGGGGTGGCGTCGCCGAGCAGCCGGGTGGGCTCGGAGAAGAGCACCCAGCCGACGAACCAGAACGCCGCCGCCATCACCAGGCCGTCGAGCGCCAGCCGGGCGGTGGCCGCCGCCGTGGCGGCCACGCCGGGCAGCCGGAGCAGCCCGGCGGAGAAGAGCAGCCCGCCGACCGCCGTGCCGATCGCCACGACGCCGGCCCAGCCGGTGCGCCGGTCCGGGGCGTGCCCCTGGTGCCCGGTGGTGGAGAGCGCCACGGCCACCCCGAGCAGCAGGGTGAGCAGCACGACGCCGGACGCGGCGGCGAGCAGCGCGTACGCCTGCCGGTGGGGCCCGGCGCGACGCCGGGCGTCGACGGCCGACAGCGTGGTGGCCGCCGCGGCGACCAGCCCGCACAGCACCGCGACCGCGACCATGCCCGGGGGGAACTGCACGTCCCAACTGTGCCGGATGCGTGCCGGACGCGGCAGCCCGGGTGTGCATCCTTTGGGACACGGCGCGCACGGCGGCCGGCCGGCCCAGCGGCGGTGTCACACTGGTGGGCATGCCTGAGCTGCGGTCGAAGACCTCCACGCACGGTCGGACGATGGCCGGCGCCCGGGCCCTGTGGCGGGCCACCGGGATGACCGACGACGACTTCGGCAAGCCGATCGTCGCCATCGCCAACAGCTTCACCCAGTTCGTACCCGGTCACGTGCACCTCAAGGACATGGGCGGCCTGGTCGCCGACGCGGTGGCCGAGGCCGGCGGGGTGGGCCGCGAGTTCAACACCATCGCCGTGGACGACGGCATCGCCATGGGCCACGGCGGGATGCTCTACTCCCTGCCCAGCCGCGAGCTGATCGCCGACGCGGTGGAGTACATGGTCAACGCGCACTGCGCCGACGCCCTGGTCTGCATCTCCAACTGCGACAAGATCACCCCGGGCATGCTGCTGGCCGCCCTGCGGCTAAACATCCCGACCGTCTTCGTCTCCGGCGGGCCGATGGAGGCCGGCAAGACCGTGGCGATCGAGGGCGTCGTGCACTCCAAGATCGACCTGATCGACGCGATGATCGCCTCCTCCAACGAGGCCGTCACCGACGAACAGCTCGGCGAGATCGAGCGCTCGGCCTGCCCGACCTGCGGTTCCTGCTCCGGCATGTTCACCGCCAACTCGATGAACTGCCTCACCGAGGCGATCGGCCTGGCGCTGCCGGGCAACGGCTCGACGCTGGCGACCCACGCCGCGCGCCGCGCGCTCTTCGTCGAGGCCGGCCGCACCGCCGTGGAGATCGCCAAGCGGTGGTACGACGGCGACGACGCCTCCGTGCTGCCGCGCGCCGTCGCCAGCCGGGCCGCGTTCGAGAACGCGGTCGCCCTGGACGTGGCGATGGGCGGCTCGACCAACACGATCCTGCACCTGCTCGCCGCCGCCCGCGAGGCCGAGCTGGACTTCGACGTCGCCGACATCGACGCCGTCTCCCGCCGGGTGCCCTGCCTGGCCAAGGTCGCGCCGAACTCCCCGCAGTACCACATGGAGGACGTGCACCGGGCCGGTGGCATCCCGGCCATCCTCGGCGAACTGGACCGGGCCGGCCTGCTCCACCGGGACGTGCACGCCGTGCACTCCCCCAGCCTGGAGCGCTGGCTCGCCGACTGGGACGTCCGGGGCGGTTCGGCGACGGCGGAGGCGGTCGAGCTGTTCCACGCCGCCCCGGGCGGGGTGCGCACCACCGAGCCGTTCTCCACCACCAACCGCTGGTCGTCGCTGGACACCGACGCGGCCGGGGGCTGCGTGCGGGACCTCGCCCACGCCTACAGCGCGGACGGCGGGCTGGCCATCCTGCACGGCAACCTGGCCCCGGAGGGCTGCGTGGTGAAGACCGCCGGGGTGCCCGAGGAGTGCCTGACCTTCCGGGGCCCGGCCAAGGTCTACGAGTCGCAGGACGACGCGGTCGAGGCGATCCTCAACAAGCGGATCGTCGCCGGCGACGTGGTGGTGATCCGCTACGAGGGGCCGCGGGGCGGCCCCGGCATGCAGGAGATGCTCTACCCGACCTCCTTCCTCAAGGGCCGGGGGCTGGGCCGGTCCTGCGCGCTGCTCACCGACGGCCGCTTCTCCGGCGGCACCTCCGGGCTCTCCATCGGGCACGTCTCACCGGAGGCGGCCTCCGGCGGGCTGATCGCCCTCGTCGAGTCCGGCGACGAGATCGTCATCGACATCCCGGCCCGGTCGATCGAGCTGAACGTGGCCCCCGACGTGCTGGAGGCCCGGCGGATCGCGCAGGAGAAGCGCGACAGGCCGTACACCCCGCTCGACCGGCAGCGGCCGGTGTCGGCGGCGCTGCGCGCGTACGCCTCGATGGCGACCTCGGCCAGCGACGGCGCCTACCGCCGCGTGCCAGAGTAGCCGCCGTGGCGCGTCCGCCAGTGCCTCGTCACGCAGCCCCGAACGGGTGATACGTGCTCCCTGGGGCGGTGGTGGTCGCCGAGCCGGTCCGCGGGCGAAGGATCGTACGGGCGCTTTCGAGCTGAGTCGTTTGTGAGATCAGGCGAGCGCGTCCGGGCCGCGCTGTGCCATCGAACTGCGATGAGTCGTCTACGACATCAGCTCGAAAGCGTTCTCCGTGTGCAGCGCTTCCGCTCGTCAGCGGATGCGGTGCCCACGGGCCGCCGCACCCGCGAGGCCGAAAGGATCACCCGGCGAACAGGGTGCCGAGATCCTTGTACGCCTGGTCGAAGCGGGCCATCGCCGCCGCGATGTTGGGCTCCGGCTGCGGATCACCGAGCGCCTTCTGCATCAGCCCGAGCCCGCCGGCCAGGTTCTCCCCGCTCGCCACCAGCGACGGCTGCGGGTCCGGGTCGCCGTGGAACTTCCCGTTCTTCAGATCCGCCCAGCCGACCTGGCCGAGCTTCACCTCCGAACCGTCCATCAGCTTCGCCGATGACCGGAAGCTCTCCGTCGCCAACTCCCGCAGGTGCTTCGCCTTGACCGGGTCCACGGCCTGCGCCGCCTCCCCCAGCAGCGACAGGCCCCGACCCAGCCGGTTCAGATACTCGAATCGCTTCTCCGGGTCGATCCGGTCCCACAGGTCGAAGACGGGCGGACAACTCAGACACTCGATCGGCCCGATCGGCTTCGGCTCGAAGTCCGGCAAAATGATTGTGTGACAGTCGAAGATCGGCCGGCCGTCGAACTCACCGACCTTGAAACAGACCGTCGCCGGCCGACCGGCGGCACTGGCCGGATTGGCTGGCACCAGCAGCGTCGCGGTGACGACGAGCGCCACCGCGAGCAGTATTCGACGAATTCGGGCCATGTGATACCTCCTGCGATACACGTCAATGCCATTATTCTGGCCCGCTGGCGCGTCGAGGCATAGGCCGAACAAAGTCTGAAATCCGCAGGGCGCGCCCTGTCCCACATCCCGCAACTCGGTCATGGCTGTCGCGGCACCGTCGTCGTCACCTGCTGAGGACCATGCTCAGCGCGACGCCACGGGGCCGGGCAGCACGACGGTCCGGGCGTACCGGATGGCGGCCGGGGTGTCGGGGAAGACCAGGCCGTCGCGGCGCAGCTGGCCGGCGACGCCGAGGGTGGCGAGCACCTGGTCGTGGCCGGGGGCGATGCCGGAGAGCAGCACGGTGACGCCGCGCTCCTGGAGCCGGAGGATGGCGTCGCCGAGCACGTGCGCGCCGGTGGCGTCGAGAGCGGTCACCCTTGACATCCGCAGGATGACCACGCGCACGTCGGCCACGTCGGAGAGCTGGAGCAGGAAGCTGTGCGCGGCGGCGAAGAAGAGCGGGCCGTCCAGCCGGTAGGCCACGATGTGGTCGGCGAGCAGGGCGCGTTCCTCGGCGCTGTGCTCGCCGGGGTCGAGCGGAACCTGTTCCACGCGCGCCGTGCGGGCCACCGCGCGCAGGGCGATCACGATCGCCACGCCCACCCCGACAGCCACGGCGGTCACCAGGTCCAGGGCCACCGTGACCGCGAAGGTGAGCACCAGCACGAGGGCGTCGCCCCGGGTGGCGCGGGCCAGTGCCCAGAGCGACCCGGCCTCGACCATCCGGACGGTGGTGGCCAGCAGGACGCCGGCCAGGGCGGCGAGCGGGATCCGGCCGACCAGCGGGGCGGCGGCCAGCACGATCCCGGCGAGGGCGACGGCGTGGGTGAGCGCGGCCAGCTTCGAGCTGGCGCCGGCGCGCACGTTCACCGCCGTACGGGCGATGGCGGCGGTGGCCGGGATCCCGCCGAACGCCGGGGCGGCGATGTTGGCCAGGCCCTGGCCGAACAGCTCGCGGTCGGGGTCGTGGCGCTGGCCGACGGTCATCTGGTCGGCCACGGTGGCGGAGAGCAGGCTCTCCAACGCGGCCAGCGCCGCGACCGCGAGGGCGGAGGGCAGCAGGACCCCGACGGCGTCGAGGTCGAGAAAGCCCAGCGAGGGCGCGGGCAGGCCGGCGGGCAGGGCGCCGATGCGGGCCAGCTCGACCGGGGCGGTCTCGGCCAGGACGGTCGCGGCGGCCACTCCGAGCAGGGAGAACGGCCAGCCGGGACGCCAGCGGGCGCCCACCAGCATCACCGCCGCGACGCCGAGGGCCACCGCGACCGGGACCGGCCGCGGGTCGGCGACGAACCGGGCGACGGCGTCGGCGGCCACGGCCCAGACGCGGTCGCCGTGCGCGTCGGTCACCCCGAGCGCCGCGGGCACCTGTTGCAGGGCGATGACCACCGCGATGCCGGCGGTGAATCCCTCGATCACGGGGACGGGGAGGTAGTGGACGTACCGGCCGAGGCGGGCGAGGGCCAGCGCGATCAGCACCAGCCCGGCCAGCGCCCCGACCATCAGCACACCGGTGGGGCCGAACTGCTGGACCACCGGCACGAGCACCACCGTCATCGCCCCCGTCGGCCCGGAGACCTGGAGGTGGGAGCCGCCGAAGACGGCGGCGACCGCGCCGGCCACCACCGCCGTCACCAGGCCGGCCTGCGCCCCGAGCCCGGAGGTGACCCCGAAGGCCAGGGCCAGCGGCAGCGCCACCACCGCCACGGTCAGCCCGGCGAGCAGGTCGCGCCGGGGTGCCCGACGCACCGCCTGCCAGTCGGCGCGCGGTGGCAGCAGTCCGAGGAACCGCTCGGCCAGCCCGGGTGCCTGGCTCACCGGTCCGCCCCGGAGGACCGCAACTCGTCGAGCAGCGCGTCCCGGTCGGTGAGGACCGCGCCGAGGATGCGCCGGCCGGCGGCCAGCAGGTCCGCCACGTCGGGGGTGCTGAGCGCGTACATCACCAGCGCGCCGTCGCGGCTGGAGGTGACCATGCCGGCCCGGCGCAGCACCGCGAGCTGCTGGGACAGGTTCGACGCCTCGACGTCGATCGCCGCCAGCAGGTCGCGGACGGGCTTCGGCCCGTCCTGGAGCAGCTCCAGCACCCGGATCCGCACCGGGTGGCCGAGGGTGCGGAACAGCTCCGCCTTCGCCTGGTAGAGCGGTACCGACACGTCAGCCTCCGTCACGCCACGTCATCACGTTGCGAACTTTAGCACTTGCGAAAATCTTCAAGTTGCGGCCGACGGGATCCTGGTACGGAACGGCCCCTCCCGGGGCCGTTCCGTACCAAGATCGGAGCGCCGGGCCGGTCAGTCGGTCACGATGTCGTTGACGTGGCGCAGGACGGGGCGGGTCGTCAGGGCCGCCGGGTCCAGCGGGGCGGCGGCCCGCACCGTGAAGGTGGCCGACTCGCCCGGTAGCAGGGTGACCAGCGCCTCGTCGACCTCGGCCGCCGGGTCGAGCCGGTCCGGGAAGAGGGTCACGTCGCGCAGCACCGTGCGGGCGGTGACCCGGACCCGGTGCCCGCCGTCGACCGGCTCGACCGACGCGTCGTAGCGGGCCGGCGGCCAGTCCGCGTCGCGGTCCTCGGCGAAGAACCAGAGCGCCCGCTCGGCCGTCCCGCCCGCCTCCGCCAGCAGCAGCTCGCGGCGGGCCTGCTCCGGCCGCGCCAGCTCCGCCGGCAGCGCCAGCTCGACCTTGGCGTACGCGGGGACGTCCAGCTCCAGCGTGGCCTTGGCCCGTGGCTCGCCGGCCAGCCTCAGCCGGGTCACCGAGGCGCTCGCCCGCCAGGGAGCCGGCCCGTCGTTGACCGCGATCACGGCCAGGCCGCCCGCGCGGGGCTGGACGGTCAGCAGGCGGTCCGCGTACGCCCGGCGCAGCGCGTACCACAGCGGCTTGCGGCGGCCGTCGCCGTCGACCGCCGACCACGAGGTCACCGGCCAGCAGTCGTTGAGCTGCCAGACGATCGTGCCCGCGCAGACGTCCCGGTGGGAGCGGAAGTGCTCGACGGCGAGCTGGATGGCCCGCGCCTGGTTGAGCTGGGTCAGCCAGTGCCAGTCGTCGAAGTCGGCCGGCGTCGGCAGGTGGGCGTCGAGCCCCCGCCGGAGCTTGGCGTCCCCGTCGATCGCCTTCTGGTGGTGCGCCATGCCGGGCGAGTCGGGGGCCAGCGGCTCGTCCGACAGCGCCCGGCGCAGCGTCGCGTACGCGGGCGGGGCCTGGTAGCCGAACTCGGCGACGAAGCGCGGCACGTACTCGCGGTACTTCGTGTAGTCGTCGGTGTTCCAGACGTCCCAGATGTGCGTGGTGCCGTGCGCCGGGTCGTTGGGGTGGAGCTCCTCGCTGCCCGACCACGGGCTGCCCGGCCAGTACGGCCGCGTCGGGTCCAGCTCCCCCACGATCCGGGGCAGCAGCTCCAGGTAGTAGCCGCGTCCCCAGGTGCGCCCCGCGAGGGGCTCCTGCCAGTCCCAGTCGTGCCAGCCCCAGATGTTCTCGTTGTTGCCGGTCCAGAGCACCAGCGACGGGTGCGGCGCCAGCCGCACCACCTGCTCGACGGCCTCGGCGGCCACCTCGGCGCCCAACGGCTCCTCCTCGGGGTAGGCGGCGCAGGCGAAGAGGAAGTCCTGCTGCACCAGCAGGCCCAGCTCGTCGGCGAGGTCGTAGAAGTCGTCCGACTCGTACCGGCCGCCGCCCCAGACGCGCAGCAGGTTGACGTTCGCCCCGACGGCCTGGCGGAACCGGTGCGCCAGCCGGTCCCGGGTGATCCGGGTGGGGAACGCGTCGTCGGGGATCCAGTTCACCCCCCGGACGAAGACCGGCGCGTCGTTGACGTGCAGGGCGAACGGCGTGCCGTGCGCGTCGGGGGCGGTGTCGAGGCGTACGGAGCGGAACCCGATCCGCCGGGACCAGGCGTCGAGCGGGTGCCCGGTGGCGTCGTGCAGCGTCACCTCCAGCGGGTGGCGGTGCTGCGCGCCGTACCCCCGGGGCCACCAGAGCGCCGGGTCGCGGACGGTGAGGGTCAGCACGGCCGCGCGCTCCCCCGCCGGGACGGTCGCCTCGGCCGCCGCGCCGGCGACGGTCGCCCGCACGGTCAGCGGTGCGTCCCCGGCCCGCTCGACCTCGACGTGCAGCTCCACCCGGCCGTCGCCGGCCTCGACCGTCACCAGGGGACGCACGACGGCCAGCCGGGCCGTGGACCAGGCGTGCAGCCCGATCTCCTGCCAGATGCCGGCGGTGACCAGCGTCGGCCCCCAGTCCCAGCCGAAGTTGCAGGCCATCTTACGGATGAACGGGAACGGCTCCGGGTAGGCGTTCGGCCGGTCCCCGAGCCGGTCCCGGTGCGCCTCGGCGTAGCGGTAGGCGGAGTCGAGGCGTACGGCCAGGGTGTTGGACCCGGCGACCAGCAGCGACCGGACGTCGAAACGGTGCCCGCGGTGCATGTTCTCGGTGCGGCCGACCTCGGCGCCGTTGAGGGTGAGCGTGGCGACGGTGTCCAGGCCGGCGCAGACCAGGTCGACCCGCTCGTCGCCCCCGGGCTCGTGGGCGAAGGTGGTCTCGTAGACCCAGTCGGTCCGGCCGATCCAGGCCAACCCCCGCTCGTTGTCGTCGAGGTACGGGTCGGGGATCAGGCCGGCGGCGAGCAGGTCGGTGTGCACGCAGCCGGGGACGGTGGCCGGCACCGGGCGGCCCGCGATCGCGGGCGGCACCTGCGGCCCCGGTACCGCCCGCAGGGTCCAGCCCTCGTGCAACGCTTGCCGGGTCACGACTTCACCGCACCTTCCATGATTCCGCGGACGATCTGACGGCCGCCGACGAAGAGCATCACCAGCAGCGGGAGGGTGGCGACCAGGGCACCGGCCAGCACCCGCCGGTACAGCACGTAGTTGCCGCTGGCCAGGTCGGAGAGCGCCACCATCGAGGTCGGGTAGTCGGTGCCGCCGAGGGTGATCAGCGGCCACTGGAACTCGTTCCAGGTGGCGACGAAGGTCAGCAGGCCGAGCACCGCCATGGCGGGCCGGACCGCCGGCACCACCACGCTCCAGAAGATCCGCATGGTGCTCGCGCCGTCCATCCGCGCGGCCTCGACCAGCTCGTCGGGCACCGCGTCGAGGATGAACTGCCGCATGTAGAAGACGCCGAACGCGCTGACCAGGCCGGGCACGATCACCGCGAGGAGGGTGCCGTTCCAGCCGCCCTCGCCGGGCATGCGGCCCATCAGGATGTAGAGCGCGACGACGCCGAGCTGGTTGGGCACCGTCATGGTCAGGACGACCATGACCATCAGCGCGTTGCGCCCCTTGAACCGCAGCTTGGCGAAGGCGAAGCCGGCCAGCGAGCAGAAGAAGAGCACCGACGCCGTCACCACCGACGACACGATCACGCTGTTGCCCAGCGACTGGAGGAAGAACACGTCCTGCATGGAGAAGACCTCCCGCAGGTTGGTGACCAGCTGCCCGCCGGGCAGCACCTGCGGCGGGATCTTCGCCAGCGCCTCGTCGGTGTTCGTGGCGATGACGAACATCCAGTAGAGCGGAAACGCCGAGAACGCGATCACGACGCTCAGGAACAGGTAGGTCCAGACGGTGCCGGGCATGTGCTGCGGCGCCCGGCCCGTCGGCGCCGCCCGCCGGGAGTTCGGAACCTTCACCGGTTTCTCCCCCCACCCAGGCGGTTCGTGAGCAGGGCGTTGACCGCCGCGACGAGCAGGATGACCAGGAAGAGGGCCCAGGACATGGCGGCGGCGTAGCCGAGGTTCAGGTCCCGCCAGCCGACCTTGTAGATGAGCTGCGCGACGGTCTGCCACTGCCCGTCGTCGCCGCCGAGGCCCAGGGCCGGGTTGGCGTCGAAGAGCATCGGCTCGGTGAAGAGTTGCAGGCCGCCGATGGTGGAGAGCACGACGGTGAAGATGACCACCGGCCGGATCATCGGGACGGTGATCCGCCACAGCTGGCGCCACGGCCCGGCCCCGTCGACGGCGGCGGCCTCGTAGACGTCGCGCGGGATGGACTGCATGGCGGCCAGGTAGAGCAGCGCGTTGTAGCCGATCCACTTCCAGTTGACCATCGTGGCGATGGCGATCCAGGAGGACCACTTGGCGGAGCGCCAGTCGATCGGCTCGGTCTCCCCAACGCCGAGCAGCGACAGCGCCCAGTTGGCGATGCCGGTGTCCCGGGCGAAGACCACGGAGAAGATCAGTGTGGAGGCGGTCACCGGGGTGATGTACGGCAGCAGCACCCCGACCCGGAACCAGGTCTGGGCCCGCAGCTTCCGGTTCAGCAGCGACGCGACGATCAGCGCCAGCAGCAGTTGCGGCACGGTGGAGAGCAGGAAGATGCCGAAGGTGTTGGAGAGCGCGTTGAAGAAGTCGTCGTCGGTGAACAGGCGGCGGAAGTTCTCCAGCCCGGCCCAGCCGGTCAGCGTCGGGTCGTCGAGCCGCCAGTGGCGCAGCGCGACCACGCCGTTGAAGACGATCGGGAAGAGCCCGAAGACCGCGAAGAGCAGGAAGAACGGGGCGATCAGCAGGTACGGCGCGTAGCGCGTGTCGAAGCGGTACAGCCGGTTGCGCCAGCGGCCCGGCTCGGGTCGGCGGCTGCGGCGCTCGACCGTGGCACCGGCCTCCCGGCCGGGCCCGGGCGCCGCGGGGGCGGCACGGGTGGTGGACATCGGGGCACCTCCAGGGGACCGAAGGGGACGGCCGGTCGGGGCGGGGCCCGGAGGCGGCCCGCCCCGACCGGCGTGCGGTCAGGACGTGGCGGCCTTCTCGGCTTCCTTGACCGCCTCGGTCCACGCCTGGTCGGGCCTGCCCTTGAGGTTTCCGGTGGCCAGCCGGTTGAGGACGTTCTCCACCGCCACCCGGGTCGGGCCGTTGCGCCGGCCGAGGTACTGCGGAGTCAGGTTCTCCGCCGTGCTGGAGAAGATCTGGCCGACCGGGGCGTCGTTGAAGAAGGGGTTGGTGAAGTCCCTGATCGCCGGGTCCTGGTAGAGCGCCGGCTGGGAGGGCAGGTTGCCGACCTTCTTGAAGATCTCGATCTGCTGCTCGGGCTGGATCAGCCACTCCACGAACCGGTACGCCTCGTCGACGTTCCTGCCCTGCTTCGGGATGGTCAGGAAGGAGCCGCCCCAGTTGCCGCCCCCGCCGGGGATCGCGGCCACGTCCCACTTGCCGCTGGTGCCGGGGGCGGTGTTCTTGATGTGCCCCTGCATCCAGGCCGGGCAGGCGAGCACGGCGAAGTTGCCCTTGACGAAGCCGCTGTTCCACTCCGGGGAGAACGCGGTGAGGTTGGCCGAGAGGTCGGCGGCGATGGTGCGGGCCGCCACGTCGAAGGCGACCTTCGGGCCGCCGTCCATCTTCAGCGCCTCGCTCTCGTCGTAGAAGCCGACCGGCTGCTGGCCGAGGACGGGGTTGAAGACGTTGGTGCCGGAGTCGATGAACTTCCTGCCGCTCCTGGCCGTGTACTGCTGGCCGACCTCGATGAACCGGTCCCAGGTGGGCCAGAGCGCGGAGACCTGGTCGCGTGCGGTGGGCAGACCGGCGGCGGCGAAGAGGTCGGTGCGGTAGCACATGGCCAGGCCGCCGACGTCGGTGCCGAGGCCGATCTGGGCCTTGCCGTCAGGCGTCAGGGTCTGCTTCCACTTCCACGGCAGGTACTTCTGCTCGTACGTGCCGGCGCCCTTGTCGAGCAGGTTGACGAACTTGTCGGCCTGGCCGCGGAACTGGACGACGAAGCCCTCGTCGACGGCGGCGATGTCCGGCGCGCCGGAGCCGGCGACGAGCTTCTTCTGCAGGTCCTCGTGCTGGGCGTTGTACTCGCCGGTGTTCAGGCTGATCTTGACGTTCGGGTTGGCGTCCTCGTACTTCGTCTTGAGCTCGTCGAGCCCGAAGTCGCCCCAGAAGTTGATCTTCAGGGTCACCGGACCGCTGGCGCGGGAGTCACCGCCGCCCCCGCTGTTGCCGCTGCACGCCGCGACCATGACCAGGCTGACCGCGCCGACGGCGGCCGCCCTGGCCCAGTGCATCAAGGACCGTCTCATGTCATCCTCCGCGCCAGATGGGAACGCTCCCGACATCGAGAGCTGTTGACTGAACCGGATAAGTTTCGCCACCGTACGGGCCGGTTTCGGCAGTGTCAACGGGCGGTCACCGCCGCCACCTCCCGGCAACCTGATCCGCCGTGGGAGCGCGATCATGGGAGGTGGCACCGCCTCGCGGATGCACCGGGCGCGCGCCCACGGCAGGGAAACCGGCCGACCGCCGACGACTTAACCGGGAAAGTCAGCGACCGGCCCGACCTCGCGCGTCGGTCGGACCGGCCCGCCGCCGGCCGGTGCAGTAGCGTGGACCGCCGCCGGTCGCCCCGGCCTCGTGGTGACACCCGCCCGGGCGGGAGAGTGGAGGAGTACGCCGGTGAAGCGGCCCACGATCGCCGACGTCGCCCGCCGCGCCGGGGTGTCCAAGGGGGCGGTCTCCTACGCGCTGAACGGCCAGCCCGGGGTCTCCGAGGCCACCCGGCAGCGGATCCTCGCCATCGCCGCCGAGATCGGCTTCAACCCGAGCCGCGCCGCCCGCTCCCTCTCCGGCGCCACCGCCGACGCGGTCGGCCTCACCCTGTGCCGCCCGGCCCGCACGCTCGGCATCGAGCCGTTCTTCATGGAGCTGATCAGCGGCGTCGAGGCCGAACTCTCCGCCCGCTCGTACGCCCTCACCCTCCAGGTGGTGGCCGACCAGGAGGCGGAGGTCGCGGTCTACCGCCGGTGGTGGGGCGAGCGCCGGGTCGACGGGGTCCTCGTCTGCGACCTGCGCGCCGACGACCGCCGGGTGCCGGTGCTGGAGGAGCTGGGCCTGCCCGCCGTGGTGATCGGCGGCCCGGGCGGCACCGGCGGGCTGGCCAGCGTGTGGTCCGACGACGCGGCGGCGCTGGTGGAGACCGTGGAGTACCTGGTCGCCCTCGGCCACCGCCGCATCGCCCGCGTCGGCGGCCTCCCCGCCCTGCTGCACACCGCGATCCGCACCAAGGCGTTCACCGAGGTGTGCCGGCGGCTCGGCCTGGTCGACGCGGTCACCGTGCCGTCCGACTACACCGGCGAGGAGGGGGCGCGCGCCACCCGCCGGCTGCTCAGCTCGGCCGGCCGCCCCACCGCCGTGATCTACGACAACGACGTGATGGCGATAGCGGGGCTGTCGGTGGCCCAGGAGATGGGCCTCGCCGTGCCGGGCGACCTGTCCATCGTGGCCTGGGACGACTCGCCGCTCTGCCAGCTGGTGCACCCGCCGCTGACCGCGCTCGGCCGGGACATCCCGGCGTACGGCGCGCACGGCGCCCGGCAGTTGCTCGCGGTGATCGGCGGCGCGCCGGCCGGCCAGGTGCAGGACGAGACGGCACACCTCACCCCGCGGGGCAGCACGGCGCCCCCGCGCGCCAGCTGAACCGCTTCAGTCACTCGCGGCTCCTCGCCACCACCGGCAGCTGGATTTCGGTGACGCCCTGCGCGGGATCGTCCGGGCAGTAGTCCAGGTACAGCTCGCGGGCGTACCCGTCGGCCCGCCAGCCGTTCGCCTCCAGCCAGGAGGCGAGCGCCTGCATGCTGCGCCCCACCTCGTCCATCGGCCCGTGGTGGATGATCGTCGCCGCGGTGGGCACCGGGGGCAGGTCGACGACGGCGAAGTCCCGGGCCGTCGAGGGGTCGGCGGCCACCGTCACCCCGGCGTGCACCACCACGGCCTCGCCCTCCCCCGTGGGCTCGTACCAGGCCAGCCCCGGGCCGGCGGGGGCGACGCCCGCCGCGCCGAGGCGCCGGAACAACTCCGGGTAGAGCGGCTGGATCACGGTGGAGATCTCCGGGGTCTCGTAGCTGCGGGCCACCCCCGTCAGCTCCGCCACGCGGACCGCGGGCAGTTCCTTGAGTACGACGTCCTGGCTGGTCATTCGACCCTCCGTCTCGATCATGCGGAGCCTCGCCTCGACCCCGGCCAGCCGGGCGGTGTCGGCCGCCAGCTGGGCCTCCAGCTGGGACCGGCGCAGCCGCAGCATGCCGCGCAGCTCGGCGACCTCGACGGTGTCGTCGAGGATCGCCCGCACCTGCCCGAGGGTGAGCCCGAGTTCCTTCAGGGCGATCACCCGGTTGAGCCGGCGGAGCTGTTCGGCCCGGTAGAACCGGTATCCGGTGTGCGGGTCGACGGCGGCCGGGCGGAGCAGCCCGATGCCGTCGTAGTGACGCAGCATGCGGACCGACACCCGGCCGAGTCTGGCGAAGTCTCCGATGGTGAACATGGCCCCTCACACGTTCGGCCCTGACACGGTGTCAGAGTCAACCCCGGCCACGCGGGGTGCCCGGCAGGGGCCCAGCCGTCGCCGGTCAGCGCGAGGCCGACGGGAACTCCTCGAGGTACGCCTCGACCCGCTCCGCGGTCGCCGGGCGGGCCAGCGCGAAGCCCTGCCCGTACCGGCAGCCGGCCCGCCGCGCGCCGTCGACCAGGCTGGCCGACTCCAGCTCCTCGGCCACGATGTCCAGCCCCAGCCGGTCCCCCACGTTCACCACCACGTCGATGAGCGGGCGCTGCGGGTCCGCCGGGTCGACCAGCTGCGGGCCGACCTTGAGCAGGTCGATCGGCAACCGGCGGAGCTGGGCCAGCGAGGCGTGCTCGGCCCGGAAGTCGTCCAGCGCGGTGCGCACGCCCAGCGAGCGCAGCCCCGCCAGCCGGGCCACCACCGTCGGCAGTTCGGCGCCCACCCGGGGCTCCGCCACCTCGACCACCAGCCGGTCCGGCGCCAGCCCGTACGCGTCCAGCACCGCCGCCGTCCGCGGCACGAAGTCGGGCGCGGTCAGCTCCCGGACCGTCACGTTCACCGCCATCCAGAGCTGTCGGCTCCCCGCCGACCAGGCGGCGAGCTGCCGGCAGGCCCGGTCCAGCACCCAGCAGCCCAGCTCCCCCACCATGTCGAGGTCCTCGGCCACCGGCAGGAACTCGGCGGGCAGCACCGTGCCGAGCACCGGGCTGCGCCAGCGCAGCAGCGCCTCCGTGCCGACCGGCTGCCGGTCGGCCAGGTCGAGCACCGGCTGGTAGACGAGGTCCAGCTCGCCCCGGGCCACCGCCCCGGGCAGCTCCCGTTCCAGGTCGAGCCGGCGGACGAGCTGCTCCTCCAGGTAGGCGTCGTACCACTCGACCCGGTCCCGGCCGAGCTGCACGGCCCGACGCCGGGCCAGGTCCGCCTGGCGCAGCACGGCCTCCGGGGCGCCGCCGCCGAGCTCGGCCAGGCCCACACCGGCGCGCAGCCGCAGCACCCCGCCCGCCACCGGGTAGGGCTGCGTGAGCGCGGCGAGCAGCCGGGTGCCCAGCGCGTACGCCAGCACCGGGCCGACCTCGGTGACCACGGCGAAGCCGGTCGCGGTGACGTCGGCGAGCAGGTCCCGGGGGCCGACGACGGCGCGGGCGCGGCGGACCACCTCGGCCAGCACGTCCTCGGGGACCTGGTGTCCGTCCGAGGCGGGACCGGGGCCGTGCAGGTCGACGAAGAGCAGCGCGCCGGCGGGAGCGCGCGCGTCCCGGCGGGCCGCGAGGGCCCGCAGCAGCGCCAGCCGGTCCACGGGCGCCCCGGCGGTGTCCGGGTCCGCCGACGGGTGCCGGGCCGCCGGGACGTCGGGTCGGGCCGGCTGCGCCGGGTCGTCCGCGCGGAGCAGGTCGCGCAGCACCAGCGGCGGGGCCAGCGCGAGCGCGAGCAGGACCGCGGTGAGGTCCGGCGGCCCGCCGTGGCGCAACCGCCAGCCGCTGGCCGCCACGGCCGCGACGGCCGGGACCACGGCCCGGGGCCACACCCTGGTCGGCAGGGCGGGCGGGGCCGGCTCCGGGCCGGTCGCCCGCCGCGCCCCCGCCGCCGTCAGCAGCACCCCGGACACCAGCGGGGGTACGGACAGCAGCGCCGCCCGGTCCGGTGTCGCGCCCGTGGGGAGCGCGGCCAGCATCACCAGCCCGGCCAGGGTGAGCGCCGCCCCGGCCCGGCAGCGGGCGGCGCCGGTACGCCGGTGCGGCCCGGTCAGCACGACGAGCACGGCGAGCGCGAGCGCGCCCAGGGCCACGGCCACGGCGAGCCGGACCGGCGGACCGAGGCGGTCGCGGGGCAGCAGCAGCCAGCCGGCGAGGACCAGCCCCAGGCCGGCGGCGGTCGCGTCGACGACCCCGCGCAGCCGGACCCGGGCGGACGGGCGGGGCCCCCGCGCCGCCGGCGGCAGGCCCGCGACGAAGAGCGCGGCGGCGGCCAGCCCCGACCCGACGACGGCGGGCCGGTGACCCGGCCCGGCGAGCGGGAGCACGGCGGCGGTGAGCCCCGCCGTCACCACCGCCGCGTCGAGCAGCACGGCGACGCGGCGGGGCGGCGCCGTGCGCCGGCGGGCGGCACGGGACCGGGTCGGGGCCTGCGCGGGGGTGGGGGCCGGCGGCGGGGCGAAGGTGAGCCGGGAGAGCCGGGTGCCCGCCAGGGTGCAGCTGGCGGCGCCGGCCAGCGCCACCACGGCCAGGGCGGGCACCCTGCCGGCCGCGCCGACGAGCAGGAGCAGCGCGACGGCGGCGAGGACGAGGACGTCCGGCACGGCGGGACGGGGGATGGACGCGCGTTGCGGGTACGCGAGGGGCACGGCGGTCGCCTTCGTGAGGGGGCACGGGCGGTGCGACGGTGCAGGGCGCCGGACTCGGGGTGGGTCCGCCGCTCATCAGTCGCCAACGAACGGGCGCGAGGGCGGTGACGCCACGCCGGCAGTGATCCGCGTCACTGCCGGCGCGGGGCCCCACGGGTCGCCGCCCGGCGCGTACCGGGGCCGGCGGGGGTGGGATCATCGGGGGGTGAGCAGCTCCGACACCGTCCACTTCCGGCACAACCAGGCGATCCTGGCCGCCGCGATCGTCGCCTTCTTCGGCGCCCTGCCGGTGGCCGGCGCCCGGTGGTACCTGCTGCCGGTGCTGCTCGTACCGCTCGCCGTCGCCGTCTGGGCGTGGCGGGCCGGCACCGACGCGGACGCCCGCGAGCTGCGCCTGCGGGCGCTGGTCGGGCAGCGGCGGATCGGCTGGGAGCGGGTCGTCGAGCTGGCCGCCGACAAGCGCGGTCGGGCGGTCGCCCTGCTCGACGACGGCCAGCGCGTCACGCTGCCGGCCGTGCGCCGCACCGACCTGCCCCGGCTGGTCTCGGCCACGGGCCAGACCCTGCCGGGCGCGGCCGGCTGAGCGCCGCCGGGGCGGCACCGCTCAGTAGCCGTCCACCACCGTGTTGATCAGCGGCTCGCCGGCCGCGAACCGGCGGACCTGATCGGCGACCAGCCGGTACGCGCGCGGCAGCAGACCGCGTACCGAGCCGGCGACGTGCGGGGTGAGCAGCACGTTCGGCATCGTCCACAGCTCGTGGTCGGCGGGCAGCGGCTCCGGGTCGGTGACGTCCAGCGCGGCCGAGATCCGGCCGGTACGCAGCTCGGCGACCAGCGCCTCGGTGCGGGCCACCGGCCCACGGGCGGCGTTGACCAGCAGCGCGCCGTCGCGCATGGCGGCGAGGAACCTCTCGTCGACCAGCCCCCGGGTGCGCTCGGTCAGCGGCACCAGCAGCACCACCACGTCGGCCTCGGGAAGCAGCCCCGGCAGCTCCTCGACGCCGTGCACGCCCTGCTCCGGGCGGGCGGTCCGGGCCACCAGCGTGAAGCTCACCTCGAACGGCGCGAGCCGGTCCCGTACCGCCGTGCCGATGGAGCCCGCCCCCACGATCAGCACCCGCTTGCCGGCCAGCTCGTCGGTGGGGGCCACCTCGTCGTACGCCCACTCGCGCCGGGCCTGCGCGCGGGCGAGGGCCGGGAAGCCGCGCAGCTGGGACAGGATCGCCGTGACCACCCACTCGGCGGTGGACGGGTCGTGCACCCCCCTGGCGTCGCAGAGCGTCACGCCCTGCGGGACCCGGCCGGCCCAGGCGTCCGCCCCGGCGGAGAGGAGCTGCACCACCGCCAGGTCGGGCAGCTCGCGCAGCAGCGCGGTGGCGTCCCCGCCGGCCAGGAAGGGCGGCACCCAGAACCGGACGCCGGCGGTCTCCGAGGGGAGCCGGGAGGCGTCCTCGGCCACCTCGACCGTGACCTCCGGCGGCAGCTCACCGAGGAGCGCTCGACCGTCCTGGTGCGGGATCCATACCTTCACGCCCGCCGACGATAGGCCCCCGGCGGGTCCGTCCGCCGGCCGGGGCGGCTCGCGGCACCCGAACGGGCCCCGCCGACGCGGGTGAGGTGATCAGGGCGACGCCGCAGCGACCGAGGCGATTGCGGCCCGGAGGGGGTATAAGGGAGGACCGGAGTGCCGGTCGGCCTCCATCCGGCACGGACAGGTGGTCAATGACCGACGGCTCCCGCGACGACGCCCCGGAGCGGGCCGACCCGATCCCGGCGCTCCGCGACCCCGATCGGCTGCGGTCCCTCGCCGAGACCCGGCTGACGGCCGCCCCCGACGAGGCGTTCGACCGGTTCGCCCGGCTGGTCGGTGACCTGCTCGACGTGCCGGTCGCCCTGGTCTCCCTGGTGGACGCCGAACGCCAGTTCTTCCCCGGCGAGGTGGGCCTGGCCCGGCCGTGGGCCGCCCGGCGGGAGACCCCGCTGAGCCACTCGTTCTGCCAGCACGTCGTCGACCTCGGCACCCCGATGGTGCTGCCGGACGCCCGGCTCCATCCCGCCCTGCGGGACAACCTCGCCGTGCCCGAGCTGGGCGTGGTGGCGTACGCCGGGATGCCGCTGACCGACCTGGAGGGCCGCGTCCTCGGCTCGCTCTGCGCGATCGACGACAAGCCGCGCGACTGGACCGCCGAGCAGTTGCGGACGCTCGCCGACCTGGCCGCCGCGTGCTCCTCGGAGCTGCGGCTGCGGATCGCGCTGGAGGGCGCCGAGCAGGCGCGGCGGCGCGCCGAGGAGGCCAACGGCCGGCTGGAGCTGCTGGCCGGGGTGGCCGGGACCCTGGCCGGCACGCTCGACGTGGCCACCGCGCTGCGCCACCTGCGTGAGACGATGGTGCCGCTGCTCGCCGACTGGTCCCTGGTGACCCTGGTCGGGCCCGACGGGGCGCCCCGCGACGTGACCGCCGCGCACCGCGACCCGGCCCGGGCCCCGGACGTCGCCCGCTTCGCCGAGCTGATGCGCACGGGGCTGAGCCCCGACTCGATCACCCGGACGGTGCTGCGCACCGGGCGGCCCGTGCTGGGCGGCGCCGCCACCCTCGCCGACGTGCGGCGGGGCACGATCGGGCCGGAGATGCCGGAGATCGCCGCCCGCCTGGGCTTCTCCTCGCACCTCAGCGTGCCGATCACCGACGCCGGGCGGGTGCTCGGCTGCATCACCCTGATCAACGGCCCGCGGCGGCGGCAGTTCGACGACAGCGACCTGCTCATCGCCGAGGACGTCGGGCGCCGGGCCGGGCAGGCGATCGGCAACAGCCGGATGTACGGCGAGCAGCGGCACGTCGCGCACGTGCTGCAACACAGCATGCTGCCGCAGCTGCCCGTCACCGACGACCTCGAGTTGGCCGCCCGCTACCAGCCGGCGGCGGACCGGGTCGAGGTCGGCGGCGACTGGTACGACGCCTTCCGCCAGCCCGGCGGGGAGCTGATCGCGGCGATCGGCGACGTGGCCGGGCACGACATCGAGGCCGCCGCGACCATGGGCCAGCTGCGCAACCTCGTCCGGGGCAACGCGTACGGTCGGCCCGACACGGTCGGCGAGCTGATGAGCCGCCTCGACGAGACCATCCGCGGGCTGCACATCCCCGCCGCGGCCACCGCGACCCTGGTGCGGCTGGACGCCGACGACGCCGGTGGCCAGCGGGTCGCCTGGTGCAACGCCGGCCACCCCGCGCCGCTCGTGGTCCGGGCCGGCGGCACGGTGGAGGTGCTCGCCGGCACGCCGGAGCCGCTGCTCGGGCTGAACCGTCCGGTGCGGCGCACCAGCCGGCACACCCGCCTGGCCACCGGCGACACCCTGCTGCTCTACACCGACGGGCTCATCGAGCGGCGGGACCGGTCCATCGACGAGGGGATGACGGAGCTGGTCGCCCGGCTCGACGGCACGCACCGGCTGCCGCTGGGCGAGCTCTGCGACCTGCTGCTGACCGCCGCGCCCCACCGCGAGGACGACGTCGCGCTGCTCGCCGTCCGGGCGATCTGACCGCGCCGCGGAGCCGGTCCGATCCGTCGACCCCGCTCCGACTTCCCGGCGGACTACCCTGGGCCGGGTGAGCGCCCGTCCCCCGTACCCCCGCGTCCACCGTCTGCGGACGGCCCTGGCGGCCTCGTGCGCGGCGCTGCTGCTGGCGACCGCCGGTTGCAGCTTCGGCGAGCCGGAGCCCGACCCGGCCGGTGAGCCACCCACCTTCCCGACGCCGTCGGCGACGGCGAGCCCCGGCGGCGCCGGCCAGGAGGTCGTCACCACCGTGCTGGCCAAGGGCCTGCGGGTGCCGTGGGCGATCGCCTTCCTGCCCGACGGCGCGGCGCTGGTCACCGAGCGGGACAGCGGCCGGATCCTGCGGGTCGGCCCCGAGTCGGGGCCCGACGGGCTGAAGGTCACCCCGGTGCAGACCATCGCGGACGTGGCGGCCTCCGGCGAGGGCGGGCTGATGGGCATCGCCGTCTCGCCCGACTACGCGCGGGACCGGACGGTCTTCGTCTACCACACCACCGAGCGGGACAACCGGATCGTCCGGCTGGAGCTGGGCGGCACGCCCACCCCGATCCTCACCGGCATCCCCAAGGCCGGCATCCACAACGGCGGCGGCCTCGCCTTCGGCCCGGACGGCCTGCTCTACGCGAGCACCGGCGACGCCGGCGACCGGCCGCAGGCGCAGGACGTCAAGCGCCTCGGCGGCAAGATCCTGCGGATCACCCGGGACGGCAAGCCGGCACCCGGCAACCCGTTCCCGAACTCCCCGGTGTGGTCCCTGGGCCACCGCAACGTCCAGGGCATGGCCTGGGACGCCGGCAAGCGGATGTACGCCGTGGAGTTCGGCCAGAACACCTGGGACGAGATCAACCAGATCACCAAGGGGCGCAACTACGGGTGGCCGACGGTCGAGGGGCGCGACGACGACAAGCGCTTCGTCAACCCGGTCGCCCAGTGGCCGACCTCGGACGCGTCCTGCTCCGGGCTGACCGCCGTGGACCGGCTGCTCGCCACCGCGTGCCTGCGCGGCAAGCGGCTCTGGCTGGTCGAGCTGACCGACACCGGCACCGTGCTCGGCCAGCCGCGGGAGCTGCTGACCGACCGGTTCGGGCGGCTGCGGGCCGTGGCCGCCGCCCCCGACGGCTCGATCTGGGTCAGCACCTCCAACCACGACGGGCGGGGCCAGCCGGCGCCCGAGGACGACCGGCTGCTGCGGCTCGTCTTCGCCGGCGGCGGGGCCGGCCGGAGCTGACGCACCGGCTCGTGCGGGTTTCCCAAGATCCTTCAGTGGGCAGGTCAGAATCTCACCATGGACGGCCAGGAGAACGAACAGCACGCGAACCGGGACGAGGACGCCCCGGCGACCGGTCACGCCCCGCCCCCGACACCGGGGCCGGACGGCGCCGACCGGCCCGGCCGGCGAGTCCTCCGCGCGACCGGGGTGACCCTGGCGGTCCTCGTCATCGCCCTGGTCGGCGCGGTGCTCGGCGTGCTCGCCGGCGGCCGGGTGAGCACCGACATCGGCCCGTTCCAGGCCGACCTCACGGTCGCGCCGGCGATGGGCGGCGGCACCACCGTCGACATCCCGCCGCTGGGTGCGCTGCTGCTCGACAGCCACGACGGGCCGACCCACCTGACGGTGGAGCTGGGCGCGCTGGACCAGAGCCGCACCGAGGCGCTGCTCGACGATCCGGCGAGCATCAACCGGGCGAGCCAGTCGGCCGTCGACGACGTCCGCGAGGGCGTGCTGCGGCTCGGCCTGCGGACGCTCGCCTCGGCGGTGCTGGTCACCCTGCTGCTGGCCCTGCTGGTCTTCCGCGACACCCGCCGGGCGGCCTGGGCCGGCGGGCTGGCGCTGGTGATCACCGCCGGCAGCCTCGGCGCCGCCGCGGCCACCATCCGGCCGGAGGCGATCGAGGAACCGCGCTACGAGGGGCTGCTGGTCAACGCCCCCGCGATCGTCGGTGACGCCCGCCGGATCGCGAACGACTACAGCCGGTACGCCGAGCAGCTCCAGCGCATCGTCGGCAACGTCAGCCAGCTCTACACCACCGTGTCGTCGCTGCCGGTCTACGAGCCGGCCCCCGGCACGACCCGCGTCCTGCACGTCTCCGACATGCACCTCAACCCGACCGGCTGGCAGCTCATCCGCACCGTCGTCGAGCAGTTCGGCATCGACGTGGTGATCGACACCGGGGACATCACCGACTGGGGCTCCGAGCCGGAGGCCTCGTACGTCGGCTCGATCGGCCTGCTCAAGAAGCCCTACGTCTACATCCGGGGCAACCACGACTCGGGGCGGACGGCGGCGGCCGTGGCCCGCCAGCCGAACGCGATCGTGCTGAACAACACGACCACCACGGTCGCGGGGCTGACCATCGCCGGTATCGGCGACCCGCGCTTCACCCCCGACAAGAACACCTCGCCGGCGGGCAGCGGACTCACCCAGCAGACGGCGAACCAGCTCATCGGCGTCGGCGACCAGCTCGCGGCCACGGTCGGCAGCTCGCCGCGCCGGGTGGACATCGCGCTGGTGCACGACCCGGCCTCCGCCGGTCCGCTGTCGGGCACCTGCCCGCTGGTGCTCGCCGGGCACACCCACGACCGGCAGGTCTCGAAGCTGCCCGAGGTGCCCGGGAAGGGACCCACCCAGCTGATGGTGCAGGGGTCCACGGGCGGCGCCGGCCTGCGCGGCCTGGAGGGCGAGAAGCCCACCCCACTGTCGATGACGGTGCTCTACTTCGACAAGGACAAGCTGCTCCAGGCGTACGACGACATCACCGTCGGCGGCACGGGGCAGGCGCAGGTGAACCTGGAGCGGCACGTCGTGGAGGACCCGAAGGCCGGCGCGCCCGTCCCAGTCACCCCCACCCCGACCCGCTGACCCCGACCCGCCGACCCCGACCCGCTGACCCCGGCCCGCTGGCCCCGGCGTGTCGACCCACTGGCTGGTCGCCATCGTGGGCCGCCCCGGGGCGCCTGGCACGCCGGGCTCCCGGCCGCCATGCGCACGGTCACCCTGTTCCTGATCGCCCTTCTCTGATCGCCCTACGCCTGACCGCCCTGCCCCCGATCGCCTTGCCCTGGTCGCTCTATCCCCGATCGCCCTGCGCCGAGCGGTCGTCCTGACCGCTTGCCGCACGCGCCCTCCGCTCGCGCCCGTTGCGCTGAGTAGCGACACCGCCGGCCTCCGACCTAGCCCTCTGGACGCTTTGCTCTGCAGCCACGGACGCACCAGTAACTCTGTGTAGCGAAAGGCTGGCTGCCTTCGATCGGCAGCATCGACTTCTCCGCTGTTCAGCAGCGTGGTGCGTCGATGGCTGCAGAGCAAAGGGCGCGAGCGGCTACCGTCGCACCCCAGGCTCAACGTCACTCTCAGTCAAATTAAACGCTGGTCACTGTTAGTGACTTCGCATGAGGTCGACAGCTGTCTCCGCGCGATGACCGCGAAGATGACCCCGGCGTTGCTCGCCGGATCTCGTGGCCTGTCGTAGCGCGCCGCCTCCTACACCGAGGCCTGTGTTCCTACCTCCCGCACCGACGCGACCGCCACCCGCGCGGCCGCCACCCGCGCGGCCGCCACCCGCGCGGCCGCCCAAGCCGAAGCAGGGAGCCGGCCGTCCGAACCAGGCCGCGGTACCTGCCCACCCGGCGTCTCGAGGCACGGTTCCGAGCAGCACGGCACGGCCCGAACAGCGCGGTGCAGCCCGCCCCGGCGCGGCATGACACCGCACGGCCCGGCGCGGCACCGCACGACCCGGCACCGGAGCCCGGCATGACGCGGCACCGCACGACCCGGAGCGGCCCGGAGCAGCCCAACGCGGCCCAGTCCGGCGGTGCGGCCCAGCGAGGCCAGGCGCGATTCGGCGGCGCGGGGCCGCGCGGGCACGCGCGGTCCGGCCGGGGACGGCGCCCTGGGGATCAGCGCAGGGAAAGGGCCGCCAGGGCGGCGTTGACGATGCTGCCGGGCAGCAGGTCGTGCAGGTCGTACAGCTCGTGGACACTGCCGGACTGGCCGAACTCGTCCACCCCCAGCGGCACCGCCGGGGCGGCGAGCGCCGAGCCGAGCCAGGCCATGGCGTGCGAGGCGGCGTCGTGCACCGTCACCACCGGCACCCGGTCGGCGAACGCCGAGCGCAGCGCGCCGGGCACGCTCGGCACGGTGGCCGTGCGTACGCCCTGGCGCAGGGTGCGCTGCCAGGCCCGGTAGAGCCGGTCCAGCGAGGTGACGTCGACGACGTGCGCGGCGATGCCCTCCTCGGCCAGTTCCGCCGCCGCCGCGAGCACCTCGGGCAGCACCGCGCCGGAGGCGGCCAGCTGCACCACCGGGGCGTCGGCCAGGTGTGGGTACGCCTCGTGGGCGTCGACCAGGCGGTACGCCCCGGCGACCACCTGCCGGCGCAGCACCGCGTCGCCGAGCCGGGCCCGCGCCGCCTCGAAGGCCGCCTGGTCGATCGGGCGGGTGCTGAGCCGGAAGTAGTACGCCCCGTCCTCGGCGGGAGCGGCCGTCGCGGACGGGGTCGCCCCGCCGGCGATCTGGCCCAGCGCGTCGCAGAGCAGCCAGTCCAGGGTGGCCGCGTACGCGGGTTCGAGGAACGTCACCCCGGGCAGTTCCAGCCCCACCGAGGCGGTGATGGTCGACTGGTGGGCGCCGCCCTCCGGAGCGAGCGTGATGCCGGACGGGGTGCCGGCGACCACGAACCGCGAGCCGGAGTAGGTGCCGTAGAGGAACGCGTCCAGGCCACGCAGCACGAACGGGTCGTAGACCGTGCCGACCGGCAGCAGCGGCTGCGCCGACAGGTCCCAGGCGAGGCCGAGCTGCCCGAGCAGTAGGAACAGGTTCATCTCCGAGATGCCCAGCTCGATGTGCTGCCCGGCGGGGCTCTCCGTCCAGCGCAGCATCCGGTCCTCGGTCCAGGAGCGCTGCTCCGTCGGGGCGAAGACGCCGGTCTTGTTGATGAACCCGGCCAGGTTGGTGGAGGTCGCCACGTCCGGCGCGGTGGTCACCAGGTAGCGGCCCACCTCGGGGTTGCGGGCCAGCTCGACCAGCACCCGGCCGAAGACCTCCTGCGTCGAGATCGGCTTGTTCGCGCGTACCCGCGTCGTGTCCGGGACGGTGACGCCCAGCGCCCGCTCGCGGGGCGCGCGGGACAGCGCCTCCCTGCGTTCGCCGGCCCGGATGCCGGCCGGTGACGCCGGGTCCAGGCGGTCCCACTCGGTCTCCCGCGTCAGCCCGTGCGCGGCGCGCAGCGCGTCGAGCTGCTCGCCGGTGAGCAGCGCCGAGTGGTTGCGCGGATTGCCGGCGATCGGCAGCCCCCACCCCTTGACGGTGTACGCGAAGACCACGCTGGGCCGGTCGGTGACGGCGTCGCACTGCGCGTACGCGTCGAGCATCGCCGCCATGTCGTGCCCGCCCAGGTCGGTGACGAGCGGCCCCAGCTCGTCGTCGCCGATGTCGGCGATGAACGCCTCGGTCCCGTCGGGCGCGCCGTCGAGGAACTGCCTGCGCAGCGCCGCGCCGGTCAGCCCGAACAGCGACTGGTACTGCTCGTTGGGCATCGCGTCGATCCAGTCGCGCAGCGCCTCGCCGCCCGGCCGGGCGTACGCCTCGGCGAGCCGGCGGCCGTACTTGACTTCGACCACGTGCCAGCCGGCGGCCTCGAACTGGCCCCGCCACTGGTTGATCCGCACCCCGGGCACCACCCGGTCCAGCGACTGCCGGTTGAAGTCGACCAGCCACATCACGTTGCCCAGGCCGGTGGTGGCCGGGTCGGCGACGGCCTCCCAAATGTTCCCCTCGTCCAGTTCGGCGTCGCCGATCAGCGCGACGAACCGGGAGTGCGGGCGCGCGCCGAAGTGGGCGTCGACGTAGCGGCGGGTCGCGGCGGCGAACAGCGGCGCCGCCGCGCCGAGCCCGACCGAGCCGGTGGAGAAGTCGACCTCGTCCGGGTCCTTGGTCCGCGACGGGTACGACTGGAGCCCGCCCCGGGCGCGCAGCATCGTCAGATAGGAGCGGTCGAGGTTGCCCAGCAGGTACTGGATGGCGTGGAAGACCGGCGAGGCGTGCGGCTTGACGGCCACCCGGTCCTCGGCGTCGAGGTGCGCGAACCACAGCGCCGTCATCGCCGTGACCAGCGAGGCGCTGGACGCCTGGTGCCCGCCCACCTTCACCCCGTCGCCGGTGTTCCGGTCGTGGTTGGCCGCGTCCACGATCCGGGTCGCGAGCCAGAGCACCCGCTGCTGGATCTCGTCGAGGACGTCGAGGTCGGTACGGTTCACGGTCGACTCCAGGGGTCCGGCACGTCACCGTTGACGGCCGGTCGGGGGCGGGCGGGTCGCGCGGGGTGCGCAGCCGCCGCGCACGACGGGCGTACGCGGCGGCTCGGGGTTACGGAAGGCACCTTCCTGCACGAGGGGCGTCAGGAAGGTGCCTTCCCTGTCGGTCAGGCGCCGAGGCGCTCCAGGATCAGCTCGCGGACGGTCTTGGCGTCGGCCTGGCCGCGGGTGGTCTTCATGACCGCGCCGACCAGCGCGCCGGCCGCGGCGACCTTGCCGCTGCGGATCTTGTCGGCGATGTCGGGGTTGGCGGCGATCGCCTCGTCGACGGCGGCGGTGAGCGCGCCCGTGTCGGAGACGACCTCCAGGCCCCGGTTGGTCATGATCTGCGTCGGCGAGCCCTCGCCGGCCACCACGCCCTCCAGGACGGCGCGGGCCAGCTTGTCGTTGAGCTTGCCGGCGTCGACCAGGCCCTGGAGCTCCGCGACCTGCGCCGGGGTGGCCCCGACGTCGGCCAGCTCCACGCCGGTCTCGTTGGCCCGCCGGGACAGCTCGCCCAGCCACCACTTGCGGGCGGCGGCGGGGGTCGCGCCGGCCGCGACCGTGGCCTCGATCAGCTCGACCGCGCCGGCGTTGAGCACCGACTGCATGTCCGCGTCGGAGAGGCCCCACTGCTCCTGGAGCCGCCGGCGGTGCAGCCGGGGCAGCTCGGGCAGCGCGGCCTTCAGCTCGGCGACCCAGGCGGCGTCCGGCGCCAGCGGCACCAGGTCGGGCTCCGGGAAGTACCGGTAGTCGGTCGCCGTCTCCTTGGACCGGCCCGGCGTGGTGTCGCCGGTGTCCTCGTGGAAGTGCCGGGTCTCCTGGGTGATCCGGCCGCCCGCGTCGAGCACGGACGCCTGCCGGATGATCTCCGACCGGACGGCCCGCTCGACGGAGCGCAGCGAGTTGACGTTCTTGGTCTCCGTCCGGGTGCCCCACTCCTCGCCGGGCAGGTTGAGGGAGGTGTTCACGTCGCAGCGCAGCGAGCCCTCCTCCATCCGCACGTCGGAGACGCCCAGGGAACGGATCACGTCGCGCAGCTCGGTGACGTACGCGCGGGCCACCTCGGGGGCCAGCGCGCCGGTGCCGGGGACGGGCTTGGTGACGATCTCCACCAGCGGGATGCCGGCCCGGTTGTAGTCGACCAGCGACTCGGTGGCGCCGTGGATGCGCCCGGTGGCGCCGCCGACGTGCAGCGTCTTGCCGGTGTCCTCCTCCAGGTGCACCCGCTCGATGCCGATCCGGACCAGCTCGCCGTTCACCTCGACGTCCAGGTAGCCCTCGAAGCACAGCGGCTCGTCGTACTGGCTGATCTGGAAGTCCTTCGGCATGTCCGGGTAGAAGTAGTTCTTCCGCGCGAACCGGCACCACTCGGCGATCGAGCAGTTCAGCGCCAGGCCGATGCGGATGGTCGCCTCGATGGCGGCCCGGTTGGCGACCGGCAGCGAGCCCGGCAGGCCCAGGCAGACCGGGCAGACCCGGGTGTTCGGCTCGCCACCGAAGTCGGTCGGGCAGCCGCAGAACATCTTGGTGTTCGTGCCCAGCTCGACGTGGGTCTCCAGGCCGATCACCGGTTCGTAGCGCGCGACGACCTCGTCGTACGCGGGCAGTGTCGTCGTCATCTGAGCTCCTGCCTCACAGTGCCGGTGGGGTGAAGGTGCCGACGACGCTCTCCAGCGCGGCGGCGACCCGGTACATGCGGTCGTCGGCCATCGTCGGGGCCATGATCTGGAAGCCGACCGGCAGCCCGTCGGAGAGCCCGCACGGCACCGAGATGCCCGGGCCGCCGTACAGGTTCGTCGGGATGGTGAACAGGTCGGCCAGGTACATCTGGTACGGGTCGGCGGTGCGCGCGCCGATCGGGAACGCCACGAACGGGGTGGTCGGCGAGATCAGCGCGTCGACCTGCTCGAACGCGGCGGTGAAGTCCCGGGTGATCAGCGTCCGGACCTTCTGCGCCTGCCCGTAGTAGGCGTCGTAGTAGCCCGACGAGAGCGCGTACGTGCCGATCATGATCCGGCGCTTGACCTCGGCCCCGAAGCCGGCCTCGCGGGTCAGCGACATGACCTCCTCCAGCGACCGGTTGCCGTCGTCGCCGACCCGCAGGCCGAACCGGACGCCGTCGAACCGGGCCAGGTTGGAGGAGGCCTCGCTCGGGGCGATCAGATAGTACGCCGGCAGCGCGTATCGGAAGTGGGGGCAGGACACCTCGACGATCTCGGCGCCCAGCTTGGTGAGCGCGTCGACCGACTCGCGGAACGCCGCCATCACGCCCGGCTCGGCGCCCTCGCCGACGAACTCGCTGACGATGCCGAGCTTCACGCCGGTCAGGTCGCCGGTCGCGCCGAGCCTGGCGGCGGCCACCACGTCCGGCACCGGCTGCGGGATCGAGGTGGAGTCGCGCGGGTCGTGCCCGCCGATCACCTCGTGCAGCAGCGCCGCGTCCAGCACGTTACGGGCGCAGGGGCCCGGGGTGTCCAGGGAGGACGAGAACGCCACCAGGCCGTAGCGGGAGGTGCCGCCGTAGGTGGGCTTCGCGCCGACGGTGCCGGTGACCGCGCCGGGCTGGCGGATCGAGCCGCCGGTGTCGGAACCGATCGCCAGCGGCGCCTCGTACGCGGCCAGCGCCGCGGCGCTGCCACCGCCCGAGCCGCCGGGGATGCGGCTGAGGTCCCACGGGTTGTGCGTCGGCCCGTACGCCGAGTACTCCGTGGAGGAGCCCATCGCGAACTCGTCCATGTTGGTCTTGCCGAGCATCACCGTGCCGGCGGCGCGCAGCCGCTGCACGATCGTCGAGTCGTACGGCGGGCGCCAGCCCTCCAGGATCCTCGACCCGACGGTGGTCGGCACGCCCTTGGTGGTCAGCACGTCCTTCACGGCGACCGGCACGCCGGCCAACGGGCCCAGCTCCTCGCCGGCGGCGCGGCGGGCGTCGACCTCGCCGGCGGCGGCGAGCGCGCCCTCGGCGTCGACGTGCAGGAACGCGTTGACCCGGTCCTCGACGGCGGCGATCCGGTCCAGGTGCGCCCGGGTGACCTCGACGGCGGAGGTCTCACCGCTGGCGACGAGCCCCGCGATCTCCGTCGCGGTCAGTCTGGTCAGGTCGGTCTGCGTCATGACGCCACATCCTCATCCAGGATCCGCGGTACGCGGAACCGCTGCTCCTCGGCGTCGGGCGCGCCCGACAGCGCCTCCTGCGGGGTCAGCCCGGGCACCACCACGTCGTCCCGCAGGACGTTGGTCAGCGGCACCGAGTGCGACGTCGGCGGGATGTCCGCCGCGGCGACCTCGCCGACCTGCGCGACCGCCTGGAGGATCACGTCGAGCTGGCCGGCGAAGGTGTCCAGCTCCTCCTCCGTGACGGCGAGCCGCGACAGTCGCGCCAGGTGCGCGACCTCCTCGCGGGAGATGGCGGCCATCGGTGCCCCCTTCGTGACGGTGCTGCGGGTCGGACCGGGTGTCGGCCGCGCGGACGAGGTGCGTGACGCGCGGTGACCGGAGCGAGTCTATTGTTCCGCCCCGGCGGCGCGTCCCCGACTCCCCCTCCCGCGCGGCGGGGCGTCGCGCCGACGGCCGCACCGGCGAGGGGCGGTGGCTCAGCGGGCGTGCCGGCGGGGGATCTCCGCGTCGGGGCTGGGCGTGGGGCGGACCGGCCGGTAGCGGGCCAGCCAGCCGACCAGTTCCTCGGCCGGCATCGGCCGGGCGTAGAACCAGCCCTGCGCCGCGTCGCAGCCCGCCGCGTACAGCATGCGCCAGGTGCGCTCGTCCTCGACGCCCTCGGCGACCACCCGCAGCCCGAGCGCCTTCGCCAGCTCGATCGTCGACTTCACGATCGCCGCGTCGTCGGCGTCCTCGGCCATCCCCAGCACGAAGGAGCGGTCCACCTTCACCTCGGACAGCGGCAGCCGCCGCAGGTGCTGCAGGGAGGAGTAGCCGGTGCCGAAGTCGTCCAGCGCGATGCCCACGCCGATCCGGTGCAGCCGGGTGATGGTGGCCAGCACCCGGCGCGGGTCGGCCATCAGGGCGCCCTCGGTGATCTCCAGTTGCAGCCGCTGCGGCGGCACGCCGTACCGGGCGAGCCGGTCGGCGATCTGGTCGGCGATCTCGCCGGTGTGCAGGTCCCGCACGCTGACGTTGAGCGCCGCCGGCAGGCTCATCCCGGCGGCCGACCACTTGGCGAGCTGTTCCACCACGTCGTCCACCACCCGGCGGGTGAGCAGCCGCATCACCGCGCTCTGCTCGGCGACCCGGATCAGCTCCTCGGGGTCCACCATCCCCCGGCGGGGGTGCCGCCAGCGCAGCAGCGCCTCCACGCCGACCACCTCGCCGGTCGCGATGGCGATCTGCGGCTGGTAGTACATGGTGATCTCGCCCGCGTCGACGGCCGGAGCGGTGTCCGCGTCGCGCCGGCCGGCCGCGTCGCGCCGGGCCCCCCGCCGGCCCGTCGGGGCGCGGTCGCCGCCGCGGACCCGGACCCTGTTCTTCGAGACACTGGGCCGGGTCTTCGACGGCGCCGACGCGGCCCACCGGGTCGGCGTCTGCTTCCTCGACCTGGACGGCTTCA